>CACSIN010000006.1 GCA_902705835.1 BD1-7 clade bacterium | reverse complement strand
TCGAGTAGCCTTCGCCATTCAGCTGTTTCTCTCTCCACAATTTAACATCCAAACCCTTCGTGAAAAGCCTTTGTCATCCGTTGGTAAACACAAAGCTGCTTTGGATAGATTACAGTCGCACCAGCGTAACAATGCAGCAAATAGCGTCGTACACACTGTTCCGGCGACTCGACCGGCTTGAGCTCCGACAGGTTAAACGCAGGCCGAAGCTGTTTGGGTTAATAATAAAACCTCGAGCTGAATTGCGTGCTGGAATGATGGTTCGAAGAGACGCTGGCAATGCTTAACTTAGTGCCATTCGGGTCAGAGTTGTTGATTTCATACCTCTTCTAAATACCGCTCAGACTTCCTGTCTCCACCATGCTGACCGGGCTGCACCCGCCGCTGTATATCGGCTTCAATCTGCTGTTTAAATCGCTCATCACCCAATATCAGCCCCCGGTTAATAGACGATCGAATCAACCAATACCGAATCAAACATAGCTCGATAGGCTACCTGTCTTTGAATAGGCTCACTAGCCAACGCGTGATATAAACGGTGCTCCGTAACCAACGCTATCGGCTTACCTAAAGCATTATGGTGATAACTCGACCAGCGATAATATCCAGGCTTCTCCACCATCAAAGCCCGAACAGGATTCATTTCAATGTAGCGGTACACGGTTAACAAATAACGATCAGACTCAACCAATGACGATTTGTAACGCCCTTCCCACAGAGTTCCGGAACGTTGATACGAGGTATTGATGTAACGCACATAATACCGGCCAAGCGACTGCATCAGTCGACTAACCCCATCTGATGATAATGGCGTTAGTAAAAGATGCACCGCGCAATCTTCATCGGCGAAGAAACATGCCTGGCGGCTATTACCACGTTGAACGACGTGTTGAGGAATGCCCGGCAGGTTCGGGCGAGGTAAACGAGCTATCCTTGGCCTCCGCTACAACGAATTATCTGGGGTTACTCTACAACGAGAAGCAAGGAAAGAAAATCAACGACTCTGACCCCTTGATCAACCCCTTGATCAACCCCTTGATCACCTTGATCAAACGCTAGAGATACAGATCGACAATCAACGACTCACCCGTGCGCTCGAAGTAAGGGGTCTTAACTCCCTCTCCCCAAGAGAAGACTGGAGCGAGGGCATTCATGCCCTCCTCTAACTAAATCAACAAATCGGACTAATTGATCAACAGTCTCTTGGTTGCGGAACAAACCCTTGTCGTGCGGAGTTCAGAAGCCAATCAAAATGATTCCATTGTTTACTGGAACAAAAAACTTGGCAAAATCCTGCACAAGCAACGAATCATTCGTCGAAATCGTTAACGCCAAAACCAGAGTACCGGCATGATAAGACCAAGCAACCCTCCCGGATACACCGCCAAAGCCTTCAATCAATCGATATTGTGACGGCTTTAGTAAGACTTTAAGCAAAGGCATCACATCCATCATTTTTGAGGTCTTCCAGCCTTTTCCTCCGGTCCACCAATTATTGATCGGTGAAGCCATCGGGCTTCCCTGACCCATACAAATGCCCATGGATTCAGTATCTATCGCCAAATCACCACAAAAAGCAAAGTTAAGCTTCGACGGCGCGTCAGAAAATGTCATTGTGCCGATATAACTGCCACCTATATCATTCTTAAGCCAATCAGCAGGGCCGCTACCGGCACTCCTGCCCGCAGTAACACTGAGCGTTTGCTTTTTAAATGAGCCTCCGTCAGGTACACCAGAATCAACACCTGCCCATAACTGATTGCCAGCGATGGTGTAATCAACATTCTTCTGTGAGCAATTCGCATTGCCATTGCATTGATACGAAATATTCTTGGTTTTAAGGGTTAAGTTCTTAGGAATTATTTTCTCAACCAGGATCTTATTTATGCCAAGGCCAGACAAATACTCAACGAGAGATTCCCTCTCCTGCGCCGAAAATTGATGCTCTGCCACAATCGAATACAAGAAAAGTTCATTGAGATGCGCCCCACCATTCTTGCCCCAGATTTTATTATCCGTCGTTGAAGAAGGATCCAAACAGGCAGCTAAACCATCGACGCCATTTCTGTAGTTACTATCCGCATAGCAAATTGAAGATCCTTTCTTGACCCAATCACTGCCACCAACCCACCAGTTGTTGGATGTACCCTGAGCAACGCACAAATCAACTGCTGCGGCTTGATTGGCGTTATTTTGGTAGTCGTTGAACTCAAGAGTACCGCACGCGTAAAAATTCAATTTACCTGGAGGTGGAGACGTGTGTGCAATCGTTTGGGTTGCATTATTGTTCGTCTTATCGGCGAACGATTTCGCAATAACCTTGCCCCCATCGGATTTCCCTTTCCGCCCCGAATATACGGTTATTTTCAGATTATCACTGCTCCAATCCTGTTCAACGCCGTTCCATGGCTGACCATTGACCACACAGTAGTCACCGTCATAACTAAACGACAACTCTCCCAAATCCAGCTCAGCTGATGACGTTTTAATATTCAAATCGTTAGTTCGCAGCTTCCCCTTTGTATGATCATCCGGCTGAGAAGGGCACGACTGCGATGCCTGCACAGTCGAAGCAGTGATGGGAAGTACACATGCTAAAAACGCAGTATGAAATACAGACCTACAGCAATTTCCTATCCTAATCCCAAGCAACATACATTCCTCCATAAATGCGAAAGTGATTTCAAGCGATGCACCAACCAGGAAAGGTTGGCCATGTGGTATTGATATGATTTCCGACTCCAAGAGACTAGCTCAATAAGTGCGCATACGCGATCAAATCAAGGCCGAATCAAGGGTTCAGAGTTGTTGATTTCACACCTCGTCTAAATACCGCTCAGACTTCCTGTCCCCACCATGCTGACCGGGCTGCACCCGCCGCTGCAAAGCGGCTTCAATCTGCTGTTTAAATCTCTCATCACCCAATATCAGCCCACGGTTAATAGAAGATCGAATCAACCCAAGATCAGATTCGACCAAAACCGAATCAAACATAGCTCGATAGGCTATCTGTCTTTGAATAGGCTCGCTAGCCAACGCAAGATACAACCGGTGTTCTGTTACCAACGCTATCGACTTGCCCAGAGCGTTATGGTGATAACTCGACCAGCGATAATCGTCAGGTTTCTCCACCATCAAAGCCCTAACCGGGTTCATTTCGATGTAGCGGTACACCGTCAACAGATAGTGGTCCGACTCCACTAACGACGATTTGTAACGCCCCTCCCACAGAGTGCCGGAACGTTGATACGTGGCATTGATGCCATGTATTAATAAGAAGGCACATAATACCGGCCAAGCGACTGCATCAGTCGACTAACCCCATCTGATGATGATGGCGTTAGTAAAAGGTGCACATGATTGGTCATCAGCACAAAGGCGTGAACAGCAACATCATGCTCTTTGGCGTAATGATGGAGTCGATCAAGATACACGGCGTAGTCTTCATCGGCGAAGAAACAAGCCTGATGATTATTGCCACGCTGAACAACGTGTTGAGGAATGCCCGGCAGATTCGGGCGAGGTAAACGAGCCATCCTTGGCCTCCGTTACGACTAATTATCTAAGGCTACTTTAACGCGAAAGCCGAAGGATNAAAATCAACGACTCTGACCCCTTGATCCCTTTGATCCCCTTGATCCCCTTGATCCCCTTGATCCCCTTGATCCCCTATACGAGTAGGCAGTCTAAAAGAAAATTTCGATCAGGTAAATTTCAGTATCACGGAACATGTTGATACATTCTCAGCGAATTTACGACAGCTAGGAAGGTCTGCAGTAAAGCGAAATTCAATAGATAAAAATCAATGACTCTGCCCCCTTGATCGGACCCTGATCGAAGGTGTACGTTAAAGATATGACCCGACGGATAGTTTGGGTTTTTGATGGAGTCTCAAAAACCGAGTGGCAGAACCAATAGCAATGAAAAAATCAATCCTCTTCATGGTAGTACTGGCAATGATCGCTGGATGTGAATCGAAAGATGAATACATAGAACCATCGATTTTTGCCGTGCTAAGCTCACCTGAAACCCACCAAAACCAAGCGATCGGAATCGCCGGAATCGTCAGAAAAACAAGCAATGGACCTTGGCGGCTTTACCCAACTGAAACCCAAGCAAAACACAACGATATAGCTTCAAGTGTTTCGTTAGGAACAACAAACTTAAGCTTAGAATGCGACAATCAATTTGTGAGAATCGTTGGGAAATCAGCGGCGTATAGCGGCGTTTACCTGGAGATGGCATCAATCACTGGAGCCACTAGTGATATCAAAGGGTTCAGCTGCCTAAGCGAGCAGAAGTGATCATCTGCGCAGAGCCCAACAATACGGTGTGACGTTGGGCTCTGTTCTGAAAAACGATATTTAAGTCAGGTATTAAAAACTCACCATCAACACATAACGATCAGATTCCAACAGCAACGAGCTGTAACGCCCCTCCCACAGATTTCCGGCACTTATATCCAGCACAACAAAAATCAACGACTCTGCCCCCTTGAACAGGCGGAATTTGTTGGATAATTTCAAAAAGTGGAGTCATAGGGACAGCATTTTATCGAAAGCTCATGCGAGAATTTTCAGACGTTATTGAGAGAATACTATGATTATTGGAACCGGTGATTATCTAGAAGAATGGCCAGATGCCGTAGGTGTTTGGGCGTTAATTTCAGCATGCCTTGAACAAGGCGACACCCTAGATGGGTGGGACTTTGATACTGTTAATCCAATTCTTTCACTTGAGATACTGGATTCCATGCGACCAGAGCTGAGCATAGAAGAAAACAGTAAGTTCTTGATTCATGAGTTTGCAAAACAAGGCATGCCATCTATCGATATGATGCGACAGGCAGTATCGTTAATTGAAGAATACAATCGAAAGGCAACCCCTGACAATGTCGGCCGCTGTCCTCCGGGCTTGTTTTCAAATCCTTAAAATTATGTACTCGATACAAACCATCATCGCAAAAAGCCTGCGCCACGAGCAGGCTTTTCTTTAAAAGCTATCAGTAAACTAAACTCGGCCTCCAGTAGCTTGTGATCGACTCTATCCGATCAAATCCACATCTAACGATCAAATAGATTGCTCGCAAGAAGTCCGTTCGACCATGAGGTAAGGTCATTGATTTAAGACCTAAAATCAACAACTCTGACCCCTTGATCTACGACTCTGACCCCTTGATTAGTGATCTAAAATGGCAAATCATCCTTTTCTTTCACTTCAATTCCTTCGATTCTATACGCACTAGCAATACGCATAAGAACTTCTTCATATGCAGGGAGATGATTCATTTTTTCGAACAACCTCAATATCGATGCCTCCAAAACTGTTTTCTCTAGTTTTATCTTCCCGATACCCAACCCTAACAGCATATCTAGCAAAGCATTACATTCGCCCTTCAAGACTCCCTCAGACAAACGCTCCAAAATATCTGTGAATTTCTTACTCAAGTCTACGCAGGAACGATAATCTAACTCTCCATCATGCGCAGACCGCCACAAACAGGATTGGAGCAAGGGATCATTAAATCTAGAGAAATTCAACGGATCCAAGACCGAATGTTGATAGACGTGCTTATAAAGAGAATCCCTATCGAATAAAGTAAATGGTTTCTCCCTTAAATTTTGCAGAATCGCAGCAACAGTCCAATATACAGATGCAGGATTCACATCTTCAGGCTGATAACCAGGGGCCCAAAACGCAAAATCAACATTAAAATCAAGCCGTGGATCCCCGCCTACACCAACCTCATCGAGAATACCCTCAGATTGCTTAGATAAAACTCTTTGCCGATCCGACCATTCACCCGATGAAAATTTTTCAATTAAAGCTGCTTCTCGCCCCCAGGAATTTGTAACATCCTGATGACCCACATAAACTCTTTTGAAATTGTAAAACCCATACTTTAGTCCCCTCGGCCCCATTCCTAAACTACTTTGCAGAAGAGACCAATCCCTTTTAGAAAAGGGAGTTGCAAAAGGAGCTACGAAGATCCTTTGGGCATCATGGCCAATCAGGCGCAAATCACTATTGAGTTTTGCGAAGATATGCCCTTTGGATATTACCGGACTAACAGCAATAATTGCTGCATTGTTTTCTATACCTGAGATTTTCGTATAATCCAGTCGCCGAACTTTTTTCGACCCAATAATATCCCCAATATCTTTGGCTAACAAAACGCTTTCCGGATCAGACTCATCACAGATGATGTATCTAACTGAGGGAGGGACATACCAAGACACAATGTCCGACAACCAATCTAGGTACTTTTTCTTAATTTCATCTTCAGAAACATGAAATTTCTGAAAATCGAAATATAAATGCCTCTTACGATTGCGCTTAGATCGATTTAACACCAATACAGGGTTTGATCGAAAATAGTGTATAAAACTTGATATCTCATCCGGCCCATGAACTTTCTTCAAAAGAACCTGATTAGGATCTTCAATTTGAGCGGTAAAGTTCTCGCCAATAATTTTTACAGGAACTTCTGACCCAAAGGTTTCTTCCAAGCTATGTAACTGAGAAAATTCTGATATATTCGCAACAATCCTATCGCCCGGATCAGATACACCGGCCACTTCATCATTAGCTGAAAGCTTCTCATTTTCGTTATAAAGACTATCAGCATATGACAAGAGAGTTACGATTTGGCAGTGCTGCAGCCCTTCCCACTCTCGGAATAAATCCCTGCCCAAATTGTTTGATCGGGAGGCTGAGATAATGACCCATACCTGATCAAGATTGTCCGGCTTTGACTGGCGATAACCTTGCGTCTGACCATCACCGTATGATTGAAAGCTATGATAGCGAATATCTTTATCTTTTTGACGGGCAAACTTTTTTATAAAATACACCAACGGATCAACGAAAAGCGACATACTCGAGCTATCAATCCATATATCTTTTATCATTCTTCGAGGGCGCTTTGATAACAGACAAAAAGCAACAAACTGGCACTCCGAGAATCCAACTGCCAGTTCTGAAGCCTTTATAAATTCTTGGTATTTTTCACCTGATGGCTTTTCAAATATCGTACCTGGAGGAGCTCTCAAAATAACCTGATCAACCCGCTGACGCACTAAGTAGTGTAGACCGCCTACAACAATATCTTCCTTAGTTACCAGCAGCTCACTGCTGTCAGTATTCATGAATTTAAAATACTTAAGATCTCCAAACCCATCAAAAACTAAGTACTCAACATTTTCTTTTGATGCTCCTCTTTCAATGTTACTTACAAATCTGCTTTCGGGTGATATCAGAGTAGTAAGATCGGTCTCAATATACTCCGGGCATATAAAATAGACCCTGTCATATTTTTTATTGCGGCTTTTCAAATATTGATCAAATTCATCACCGTAATAGCCCTCATCACCTTCAATCTGACCGGAAAAAAATACAACGCATTCCAGGTTTTCTCGGAAAATCTCAAATGAATACAATTCAAAACCCTCCTTTTGAGATATCAACCAATGGAATCACAACATTAAAAGAAGCACCCTCAATAAAAGATCCTGCTTTTTTTACATTAGAAGCTTCAAGCCGAACATCGCCTAGACCATCAAAAAATGACTTTGACACGGACATTGAGCCAGTCCTTAACCTGAACCACCCCCGAACTTTTCGTAAATCAGTCAACACATGAGTCAAGCCAGAGCCATCCGCCGCATTTGGGCTAGTAGAATTGTTTTTTGTAAAGCAACTCAGAATAGCCTCAACCTCTTCATTATCTGAAATATTATTTTTGCTCTTCCCTGTCCAACGCCGCGCAAATCCAGGTCCTGCATCAACGACAGTAATGTCGAGTACAGGCATCTGACGACCATTATCTTCTATCCATTTATTCCATTCAGCCGTCAGTGCCACCATTCCTTCAACTCCATCACTTACGAGCTCTTCCAATCGACTTTTATTTATATCTACGGAGCTAAATATTACACCTCGAAAATTCTTCTCTAATACATCGCCATTTTCATTAATTCGAGCATGTTTATGCGTATTATCGAAAAGCTCTCGAATAATTTCTGAGATGCTTTCTTCGTATTGCGAAACAAAACTATTACGACTCGACTGTGGAACTACGGAATCTATCGCGCTTTTTGTGACGATTCTAAACCTGTTTTTTCCAGAAACCTCATTTTCGTTATAAAAAGGGCTGTTATATTCTCGATTTTTACCAGCAGTCTTAATGGAAGGAATGGCCAAATATAATCCCTTATAAGCATTCCGGAAATTTCCCGAAACAACCTTTCTTCCTCTATCAAACGCCATCTGGAGAGCTTCCGTCTTCTCGATTTCAACCCGACCTGAACTGAGTATTTTATCTGACAAGCGTAAGGCACAAATTCCATAGAATGACGACCCAAGATCATCGAATTTGTCTGGATCAAGTTCATTTTCATAAGAGTGAAAAACACGAACACCTTCACTATTTCGAATCCATGTTGCTATCAATAGGCACACCAAACCTTCCAAGCCAAAAACACCATTTAGACTCAGAGAATTGGGCAACCGAATCTCTAAATTCTTATTACTTTCGATGACCTTAAACGAATTTTCGAGGTCTCTAAAACTCGCTTTTTTTGGAACAACATAGCTTTCCATGCTCCCTCCATTTTTAGAAATAACCCAATGATACAATCGATTAGACTGATAATACCATTATCACAATTACGAGAAACAAGCGGTAGAACATAGCACCGAAACAAGAGGCCAGAGTAATTGAAACAATTACTCAATTATAACCCCCTAAAGCGCCTTACCCTCAAACTCCTTCACCAAATCATGCAATAACAACGTCGCCGCAGTTGTCTTCTCATCCTTCAACAAATTATACGCCTCAGTCACCTTAACCTTGATCACATCAATGTCGTCTGGCTGCTCCACCTCTACAACGGCCTCATAAGGCTTTGACGTCGCACTCTTCAAGCACTTAACCCGGCGGCTGTAGTTTTTGTCACTCGCGCACATGTCGAGCTCAATGTCTGACACATAGCTTTTACCGGCAATGTCGATAATGCAGTCTTTCATGTCTTTGCCGAAGTACTTACCGGATGTACAAATGGCCACTGGCTTATCTTCAAGCTGTTTGTTGGTCATCACGGATAAACAGTCGCGTATCTTGCTCCAGCTGCTTTGCGTTTTACAATACGCCAGTGCCTGGCTGTTAAAGGTTGCACCTTTGATGGATGCCATACACTTTGGGCGGTAGGTGGTTTGTTTCAGGTTCTGGCAGAGCTCGGCGGCATCTTCTTGAAAGACTTCATCGGCGGATACAAGGGTGGAGAATAGCATCGTAAAAACGACGATAAGGAGGTTCATTGGTTTCATTATTTTTATTCCTGGTGAACATCAGGTGTAATGCGAGGAGAGAATGACGATGTACTCTCCCCGAGAGGGAAGAGTACTGGCAAGCTGAGCTGATTAGCTCGGTGTATAACATCCTAACGCTGGGCTCAACTGTACGCCTTGCAGCTTCAGTTGATTAACACGTTCAAGATACGCGGCACCACGCAAAATGTGCAGCGCTACATCTGCCGCTTTACGGTTCTCGTAGCTCTCAAGATACGTACCACGCACCCAGATGTTAAACGCACCCAAGCTTGGCCCTGCCCAGATTTGGTAATCCATCTCACGGCCCTTTTCGCCGGTGTTAGACCAACGGGAAGACAAGCCTAGGTACCAACGGAAGATCAACGCCATCTTACGTTTTGGGTTATTTAACGCGCGCTCTAGCATCTCTGGATCACGCTCTTTAAAGAACGAGATGGTGCCCGCCCAGATGTCATCAAGGTTTGAACGGAAGACTTGCTTCTCGATCTTTTCACGCTCGGCGGCTGGGATGTCTTCGATCGAATCGTAGGCCACGTACAGGTCGTACAGCTTTTGTGCGCGCATGGCGAACATAGAGCCGCGCTTTAACACTTGCAGCTTTACGCCCATCTCAAACATGTCGGCAGCCGGTGCCATGGTGACATCAGCCATATCGGCTTTGGCCAACAGCTCGCGGGTGTGTTCTGAAGCGCCAGCTTCTACACAGGCTTGATTCACACTGCCCAATACGATGTATGCAGCGCCCATGCTGAATGCCGCCAGCGCGGCTTCAGGCGTTCCGATACCACCACCTGCGCCAACACGCAGTGCGGTTGGGTAGTTTTGTTCGGCTTGAATCTCATCACGCAGGGCGATGATGGATGGCAACAGGGTGACGAATGGGCGGTTGTCGGTGTGGCCGCCGGAGTCGGCTTCGGCGGTGATGTCGTCGGCCATCGGTACCAACTTGGCTAATTCTGCTTGTTCGGCGGTGATTTTGCCTTGGTCGAGCAGCTTTTTGAGGATCTTATCAGGCGCTGGCTCCATAAAGCGGCGGCCCACTTCGGTACGGGAGACTTTGGCGATCACTTTATGGCCGATGTTGACGCTGCCGTCGGCGTTACGCGAGAGACCCGCTACGCGGTAGTACACGATGTGTTCGGTCAGGCCGAGGTAGGCGGAGGCTTCTACGGTATCAACGCCTAACTTGAGGAAGCGTTCTACCGCGCCGCGTTCTAACGCTTCTTCTGCTGGGGCGTGAATCAGGTTAACGGCGTACGGGCCGTTGGGTAGTTCGGCTTGAATACGGCGAATGGCGTCTTCAACGGCGTCTGGTACTAAACCGGCCGCACCGAAGGAGCAGATCATGCCGGCTTTACCCAGCGCGATAACCAGCTCTACTGAGGCAATGCCGTTAGCCATGGCACCGCCGTGGTAGGCGTACTTTACGCCGTGTTGTTGTTTAAAAGCTTCGTCGCCGAGGTCTTCTGGCGCTAGGCCTTGGGCAAACGCGAGTACGTCTTCGCCTTCGCTTACCGTGGTGTTTGTCACACCCATGCCGAGGCCATTTTTGGCAAAATATAGCGGTTTTGCGACATCCATCAGGGCGGCTTTAATGTCGGCATCGTCGGCCTTCATTGCGCTGCTGTCGACTTTCCAACCCCAGTTGATGGGTGTTTTGGGTGAGTAGGTGATATTGGTCATGGGTACGTCTCGTTGCGTCTCTTCCGTCGCCCTCCCCGCTGCGTTGGGAGGCTCATGATTATTGTGCGTCAGTCTATTTAAACATGGCAATGGCGCAGGGTTGCTGCGCCATTGGGGTGTGTTGTTATGCTTCAACGATGGAAAGCACGATGTCTTTCACTTCGTAGATACGCAGGCCATCTTTCGAGAGGTTGGCATCGCCGATGACGGTGACTTGCCCTGCTTCTTTCTTCACATCGGTGATGTGCACGTCTAACGCCATTTGTTTATTTTCTGGCGTGATTTGGCCGCGGTACTTCCACACCACTTCGCTCAGTGGCGCGATAAAACGTGGGTTGGTAAAGCCGGCGCCGAGGTCGTTTTTCAGTGCGTACACTTGCAACAATTCAATGATGGCTTCAACACCCAATGACCCAGGCATAACCGGATCTTGGTGGAAGTGGTAACGGAAGAACCAATCGGTTGGGTCGATGGTGCGCTCGCCGTACACGTAGCCTTTGCTGTCTTTACCGCCGCCTTCAACGATGGTAACGGTATCCACAAAGTTCATCTGACCACCGGCCAGCTTGTAGTGCGGCTTACCGGCTTGTGCGGTGTACATCGGCAGGTTGGTGTCGCGCAGGTTAATGATGTCTTTTTGCGACTCTGGCGTGTTGTTATCCACAAACCATGCGTTGGTGGTGCGCCCGTTATCAATACCCAGCTGGTTAGTGAGTGCATCCTTACTGAAGTAACCAAACACGGCCTTACCTTCGTAGAAGACTTCGCCATCGGTCAACAATTCGAAGGTGAAGCTCTGAATGATCGAGCCGCCTGCGATGGAGGTGCTCAGCATCACGGATTTGTTGGTGATGGTTTTGCCGCGCAGGTCGATCTCTTTCAGCAGCTTGCCGGAGCCATCGAGGTTACGGAAGAACAGGTCTTTTTCAGGGTACTTGAGCGTGGTGCCCATGTAGCCGGAGATAAAGCCGTTTGGCTGCAAGGAGATTTCCATCAAGATGGAATACGGCATCCAGTTTTCGTGGCTGTTTTTGGTGAAGTACCATGCATCAGCAGGCACTTCGTATTCGGCCACACAGCTGGAGACTTTTTTCAGATCAAGGCGTTCGCCTTGTACGTCGATCACCTGGGTAACGACTTGCAAATCACCACACGGGGTACGTGGTGGGATGCGGCCTTGGTATACGTCGAAATCAGGGCCGAAGCAGTTAGAGATATTACCGGTGGCGAATTCAAACATGTGCCACGGTGTAAACGGCACGGCGTTCGGCACGCGGTTTTGGCGCGCAGGGTCTGTCGCCATGGGCGCTTCGCGGTGTTTGATCGGGGTAACACCTTTAACCTTGGCAACATCCAGGTTGGATTCTACCCACATCAATGGCGCATTGACGTTAGCAAATGGCGCTTTGCCGGTGCTATCTAACTCGAGTGCTGGCGCTGCGGCAGCAGGTGCAGCTGCTACTGGCGTTGAGGGTGCGGATGGTGCAGCACCCACCAATGGTGTGCCTTCAGGCAGCTTGGCAGCATACGGTGCGCTGTCGTCTTGTTCTTTGATCATCACTGACAAGTTTTTGAAATCGACCACAACTTTGCCATCAAGGATGATGTCGATGTTGGCCTTCATGTACGGGTGCGGCTCCATGCCCATCTCGGTGACTTCCATACGGTAAGTCAGCGTGTTGGATTGCGGCGTTACCTGGCCACGACAGCGAACAGTTTGTGATTCGCCCGGTACCGGCTGGAAGCGTGCGTTGTTAACGTTCGAGTGCATACCCAACCACAACATGAAGAACATGGCGAGCTGGCCACAACCTTCAGACATCAATGAGCCCGCCATCACCTGATCGTCTTTAAAGTGGCACGGGAAGTACCAGTGCTCAGGTTCTAGGCGTTTTTCACCTTCGAGAATACCCAAGCCCCAATGGCCGCCGGTGCGATCCACTTTGGTCACACGTTCGATCATCAGGAACTTCTCGGATGAGAATTTCAACGATGGGTTGCGACCGCCTTGATCGTATTCAGGGCCGAAGCACGAAGCGATGTTGCCGTTTACCAGCTTCATCATGTCTTCGTATTCGTATTGGGTGCGGCTGTTGTTGATCAGCGGCGTGAAGCTCGATTTAACCGCGTTTGCCAATTCGGCTTTATCTTTGTCGTTATGGATAACGCCTTTGCCGTCGGCCAGTTCTTCATCGGTGAAGAAGCCTGCACAACCGCCGCGCATGATCAGCACTTTTTTGCCGTTCACGTAGCAGTCGTAGTGGAAGAAGAACAACACCTGGTCGCCGTTTTTGGCAAAGGAATCGATCTTGATTTCGTAGCGCAGGGTTTCGCCGCCGAAGGCCATGTCTTCAAGGAAGGTCAGCTGGCAATCTAACAGGCGGTATACACGCTCGCCTTTACACTGGAAGTCGATACCCAGGTAAGAGATCAACATCAAGTCACACTGGCCGGATTCTACCGATACGGACCATGGAATCTGGCCGTCGATCAGGAATGGCGCATCGGTCGGGATGTCGTATTCGGTGGCCATGTAGCATGGCTTATATTCGTGGGTTTTGGCTTCTAAATCAGTAACGCGGGTTACTAACAGGTAATCGGTGGTCGGCAGACGTACACGACGTGAGTAAGTGTCGATGATGTCGTATTCAGAGCCAAACACTTTACCAATGTCGCCTTCGGCGAATTCGACCAAGTCATCGGTATCGAAGATGATGTTTTCGGGCTTGTTGTAACGCTCAACCAGTTTGATGCCGGTTGGAGTTTGCGCCGGATCGATCTCTGCCAGCTGCGCTTTGGCAGTTTCTGACAAGGTGATTTGGGTTTCGACTTTTGCGGGCTGGCTTTGCGGGCGTGCTTGTACTTGCACTGAAGAAGCCGGTACGCCTTGCGCCGCATCCACTTGCAACTCAATCATTTCAGACAGGTGCTTTTGAGCCACGTTACGTGAATCAATAAAGGCGCTATGCGCTGCGGCCTGTTGTGAGACTTCGTCGTTCACCGCTTTATAGGTTTTGGTCATTGTCTGGGCCACCTCTTGGGTGTTTTTGTTGTATTTGGCTTGTGCTCGACGTTCTGAGCGTTTTAAACGTGTGGGTCGTTCGATGGCGACGACCGGACGTTCGGCTCTTGCTTTACCAGCTTTACGGGCTTTTCGGGTTGAGCGTCGTGCTTCGGATTGTTCGGTGTGTTCTGTTTGTGCAGGTGTTGTTTGAGCGGTTTCTTGAGCCGCTGCTTGAACAGGCTCCGCTTGAGGTGCTGTTTCAACGGCTGGCGCGGCTTGTTGAGCAGGCGCTGGCGCTAGATTCTCAAGGTAAACAGGCTGGCTGACCGGCGGCAACGATTTGCCCGCAAAGGCTTGTTCGATGCTGGTAGGCAGCTCGGCATTGGCGATGGATTCAGCAATTGAATCGCCACCTAACACAATGGTTTTATTCAGTTGTTTTTTGCCGGCAGGCAATACCAACTTGCTGGCACGCTGGGCAATGGCCGGTGCGGTTTTGGCAACCTGTGATACCACCAAATGCGCAGCGGCATCATCGCGGCCTAAGCCGTTGATGGCGATCTTGTTCGCTTGGTTAGCATCCAGTGCCAGTGCCGCTTTCAAGATGCTCGGCATACCGGAGGCGTTAAAGGTGTGGCCCACCGATTTTTTCACACTGTCGATCGGTTTACCGGCATACAAGGCGGCAAATGCGTTGTGCTCGGCGGCGTCTTCATTGGCAAAGCCGGAGGCGTGGGCTTCAACGCTATCGATGCTTGCGGCTGTGGTGCCGGCATCTTGCAGGGCTTGTGCGGCGGCGTTTTGAATCGCTGTGCTGTCGTTGCCTTGGCTGAAGCCAATGCCATCAATCGTAGCGTAGGTTTTGTTGGCATCCACACGCGATTGCGGCTTCAACACAAAGGCACCGGCGCCTTCACCGGTGGTCGTGTGTTCACCAAAGTGGCGACGCAGGCTGATGTTTTCAACACTACCGGCCAAGTCAACGGCGGCAACAATCACGGCATCCACATCGCTGGTTTGGAACAGGCTCTGGGCCAATTCAACACAGCGGTAAACGGAGTTTTCTTCCGCAGAGACAGTAATTGCCGGGCCGGAGAAATCCCACAGTGCGGAGATACGCGAGGCCATGATGTTGCCGATAAAACTGGTGTACTGATTCAGCTGGGCGGCATCGGCGATGGCGCTTTTGGCGATATCGGTGAGCGTGGCGCGTTCGTCGTCAGTCAGGGTTACGCCCTGCTCTGCCAAGGTTTGTTCGATCTGGGTTTGTAGATTTACCCGGCCGCGGTATTGGTGCAGCTCAAGTTCAACACCCATCGCCACTAACACGGCGACGTTGCTGCTTTCGCTAAGCTCGGCTTCACGGGCGGCGTTGTCGGCGACTTGCATCATCAACAGTTGCTGAGGAATCAAACTGTCTTGTGGATTCGGTGGAATCTTAAAGCGCAAAAAGTCGATCTCAAACGATTCGAGATAACCGGCTTGCGGTGCTTGGGCAAGGCCCATGGCATTCATCACGGTGGCGTTGGTTTCGATGCCCTTCCAACGTTTTGGTGGCAATGCGGTGAAGTTATTTTGCCCGGCATTAACTAAATGGTTGAACGCATCAAGGCCGGCGGTTGCGCCAAAGTGTGCATCCATACCGATGATAGCCATCGGCTCTGCTGCTTTGGGCAATGAGAACGACGGGGCTAGCACGTTAGTGGGCGCTTGCATCACCAAGTGTGCATTACTGCCACCGAAGCCAAATACACTCACGCCACAGGTTTGCGCGTGGCCGTTGGCCGGCCATTGCACGGTGTCGGTTGGCATTTGTGCCGCCGAGAAGTAACCGCCTTTGGATTGAATCGGGTTGTTGAGGTTGATCGTTGGCGGAATCACACCTTCGTTCAACGCATAAATAGCCTTAGTCATGCCCGGCATACCGGCGGCCGTTAACAAGTGGCCGAGGTTGGATTTAACCGAACCAATCAAGGGCTTGTTGTTGTAGCGGCTGAAGAAAGTCTCCATTGAGCCCAGCTCAACTTTGTCACCTTTGGGGGTGCCGGTGGCGTGGCATTCAACGTAATCAACGTCGGCTGGGTTTACACCGGCGTCTTCATAGGCGCGTTCGTATACCAGCACTTGGCCTTTGGTGTTCGGGCTTAATACAAATTCGCCTTTACCGTCGTTGGATAGTGCGCCGCCTTTGATGATCGCGTGGATATGATCCCCATCACGCACGGCATCGCTGTGGCGTTTGAGTACCATCATGCCTGCGCCTTCACCGGCGAATAGGCCTTGGGAGTTGCTATCGAGCGGGGCGTGAATCTGGTTAGCTGGGTAGGCTTGGAAGATCGAGAAGCCCATGTTCACAAACATTGGGTCAGAGCCGCTGACGGCACCGGCCAGCATCAAATCGGCTTTGCCGGTATGCAATTGATCGCACGCCAGCTTTACGGAATAACACGATGAAGCACAGGCGGCATCCAACGCGAAGTGGCTGCCACCCAATCCTGCGGCTTTCGCTAGCAGTGACGATGGGTAACCGGCGATCAGGGCGTTATCGGCGTTGACCTTTTCTGGCGCAACGAAGTTAGAGAGTTCAAAGCTGCCATTGAGTTTGGCTTTAAGGGCATCGTTCACCACTTGCTGATACAACGGCATAAACAGGTGATTAGACTTTTTGGTCGGGAACGACAAGTTACCCAAAATCGCACCACAACGTGCCAATGCATCGGATTGCCAGTAGCCGGCATCTTGCAGTGCTTGGCGAGTAACGTACAGTGCCCATTGATAGAGATCATCAAGCTCTGTGAGATAGTCGGCACTTACATTGAAGCCATTCGCATCAAAGGCGAAATCATTGATGTAGCCGCCTTGCATGCAATAAAACTTGTCGGTGTCGCCTTTTTTGCCGTAGTAGCGATTAGGGTCAACGCCCATTTGCGCAACGGTCGCCTGGCTTCGGCTATCGCTTTTTTCCAGCAGGCCAGCCCAAAAATCACCGGGTGCTTTGGAGCCCGGGAACAGGTTGGCGATGCCGATAACCGCAATATTTTCCATACAACTCTCTCTTACTTTTTACGTTACAACGCATCATCCGATGCGTTGCCCGTAGATGAAACGAGCAGAAATACGTGATTTCCTTGGTTCCATCTACTCCCGCTGGCGGCGCCGCTTCGTTGTTTATACCAACAAAACGTTAAACGCTAACCGCAGCGTTTGTGTTATTCGTCGTCTGCGCGCGTGTCGATGCTTTCGACACAATCAGGGATCCGTGGAACACGTGTGCCAGATCCATCGGTACCCCATGGCTTACCATCTTCGCAATGGCGCGCATAAAGGTCAGCTCATCTGCGGTGCCTTTGGCATTCACCGGTAGTGATACGTGGGGTTTGTGTTCACCGGTTTTCAGGGTTTTATCAACCCAGCTGGATAGCGAACGCCCCGGCCCCATTTCGATAAAGATACGTGCACCTTTGTCGTACATGGTGTTGATCAATCGCGGAAAGTCGACCGGATCACACAGGCAGCGCGCGATGCTGTTGGCAATCGCTTTGGTGCGCTGGGGTACAGGCAGGTAGCAGGAGCTGGAGTACATTTTGGTGTCGATACGATCGCTGACATCCAGTGTGTACAGGGCTTCCATATGCGCGTATTCGAGGTACGCCGGCGGGCTGTGAATGGCGTTGGGCATATCCAACGGCATGGCACGTACACCCAGCTTTTTGATCACGCGTTCACACGCTTCAGGGAAGCCGGCAACCAACAAACTATCCGGGGTATTGATGATGGTGCAGTAAACACGATCTTCATCTTCAGAAGCGGCGGCGACTTCTTCTGCCGTTGCCTTGATGGTGTAGGTTTCCCAGATTTTGTCGCCGTTTTTAGAATCGATGCCTTCTTTGGCTTCGTCTAATCCCCAATGTTCACGCGGGGCCAGCAGCTCGCCGTTTAAACGGCGATTGAAAGTTTCGGATGCTGCTAAGCGTTTACTCATCGCGGCGGGATCTTGCCAGCAGCCTAACGCGGCGTACATGCTGATTTCGCCCATGCTGTAACCGGTGGCGTAATCGGCTTTGACTTTAAATACGTCTTCAAAGATTTTGGTAAACACACACGCAAAGCCAACGCCGCATTCGGCGATATCCGGCAGGGAGTTACGCAGATCGTGATCGAGCGCTTTAATGTCTTTAAAGCCCAATTCGGATTGGCTGCGTGGGTTAAGAATGTCGTCTTTGAGGTTGTTCGCCATGTCGCTGGCGACTTCATGTACTTTCTCGTACATGGCCGGGAACAGATGAAACAACTCACGCCCAAGGCCTACATACGTGGCACCGATGCCAGGATACATAAAGGCAATATCAGGGGCGTTGGTGCCGCCGGCAGCTTGCGAGCCTGCACGCATGGGGTTGGCGGAGAAGTAACTGCCCTTGGGTGTTTTCCATTCGCCGTTGTCGGCAAAGGCTTTATCAACACCGGCTTTGGCCAGGGTAATTTCTTTGATGAGTTCGTCTGTGCCTTCAGCTAGCAAGCAGGCGTGGTATGCCATGTGCTGTTCTTGCTGAAACTGCGCATAGGTATCGCGCGACAGGTTCTTGAATTCAGCATGGGTGATATTGGCTTCTAACGCATTCAATTGTTGCTGTATTGCCGCTTGGGTGTTGCCACTCACGAAGAACAAAGAAAGATCGGCAGTTGCCATATAACCGTTGGCGCGCACGCTGTCGGTTTTGTCTTCGTGTAAAACGATGAAGCAGTATTCATCTGCTGTTTGGCAACTATAGGCAGCGGTAAGGTTTTTGCCGCTCGGGTTCGGGTACCAAGGGCGAGATTCTGTAGGTAGATACAGGCTGGAGGCTTCTAACGCATTATCGTTAGGTGCCTTCCAGTTATCGATGCCCGGTATATAACGCTGCTGCACGCTGATGATGCTTTTCAGCAAACCTAACATGCGCGCTAATGGGCCAGCGTCACCACACACGGTTTGTACACAACCAACAGCGGTTGTGAGACCAGATTCGGCACGAAACACATTCGCCATCGCTCGGCGTTCGGTGTTTGCAACACTGGCAACGGTAGAACCTGTGNCTTCAAGGTAACCGATATCGTCGGCGTGCACGTGGGCTTGTTGCAGTGCAACGGCCGCGGCAGCTTCCATCGAGAAGTTGTTATTCAAGCCGCTAATATGCGCGTAGATGTAGTGCTCGCCAGTTTCGGCAAAGGCCTGGGAACTGATCAGTACGGAGGCAACACCTGAGGCTTTGTGGTAGCCGGTGAATTCGGCATCCCAGGCGAAACTGTTGGCAGCTTCATTGCCTTCGCTCTCAAGGTTTACACCCACAATCGCGGTGGCGTAATGCGAGCTGCGCACCTGGTTGGCCGCCAGCATGAGTGCTTCTGGCAGGTTGGTGACCAGCGTATGGGTGTGAAAACCGGCAAACTCAGACAGCTCAATAAGACTGTTTTCGGGCTGAGTGTGCTCGGGTTGAATAAGAATCAGGTTAATCGCTTCTGCGTTTAACCTGGTGGCGCGCAGCAGTTGTTCAACACTGTTGCTGGCCGTTTGTTCAAAGCTCTGTTGAATCGGCGGTTGCCCGCTTGCGCGATCAATGCGCTGCCCCTGGTAGATGGCGCGTTCGACGGCGTCCATCCCAGTGAGGGATTCAATGTTTGCATCCATGCCTATGATGGCGAGGTTTGTCATGATTTGTTTTTTGTTTGTCTGAAAACAGTTACAGCCGCAGAGCCTAAGCCCTGCAGCTGCGCGTTTTAAGCTGCTGGTGTAAACAGATCATTCAGGCTTTCGCTGATGGTTACTTCAGCGGCCTTGATGTCTGCCAGTAACTGCCCTTCTTCATCAATCAGTTGAATATTCGCAACCAGTTTGTTTTCACTGGCTGCATCCACATCCAACTTCACGAAGAAGGCCTGACCGACCTTGATCTCTTGATAAACCGTCCAGCTGGCTGTTGCCGATGGCAAGCTACCCATACCGAACTGGCGACGTACCCATATCAACATGGCTTGGTAAGCCACATCGTTGGCGAACACATTGCTGTGCTCCGCCGGGAATTCACCTTGTTTATCACGCGCTGATTCGGGCACTGCGCATTGCAGCAGCAAGCCTGAATCATTACAGCGCAGCAGTTGCTGAACCACTTGCAGGCTTTCGCCGTGGAACAGGGTGCCGTTCTTATAAAAATCGGCTCCCGCTTCGGCGTCTGCCGTTTGGGTATCAACCGCAACCAGTGCTGATTGAGGCCTGGCCTTGCTCAGCACGATATCGCCCGCGTAGTGATAGATCGGTTTATCGTTAGCATTGAGGCTGGAGATTTTAACGCCGACCCGAATTTCAGCATGGGTGCCGCCGTTAACTTCCACTGGCTCAGCCAAGTCGATGAAACATTCACCGGCCTCGCTGCCATCAAACACAATGCCTTTCAGCAGTTTGTAGTTTTCAATACCTTGCAGAGCGAACCCTGGGTATTGGCCCAATACAGCATCACGCATCCATGCCATGGCACATACAGTTGGCAGTACTTGATTACCGCCAATCACATGATCTGCCAAAAATGGATTGTTAGCCGCCACAATCCTTTTTACCAAGCGGCTAACTTCAGGCTTTTTTACGGGGGTTGCTCCGGCTTCGGATTCTTCACCGCCCATATCGTTGCCGACCAGTATCTGCGGACAACGGTTATCACCTGCTGCCAACTCGCTCAGCATTAGCTCTGCGCCGGCATCCAATGGAATGATGTAAACACCGCGCTCGGCAAACATGCGCTTAAGCTCTGGCGTTACCATGCCGCCATCCCATGGGCCCCAGTTAAAGCTCAGTACTTGCGCTTGTGGGTGCAGGGTTTTAAAGCGGTATGCGGTTTTGTTGAGGATTTCATTAGCAATCGAGTAATCAGACTGACCCGGGTTGCCGTAGAAGCCTGCCGCCGATGAGAACAACACCAGATGCTTCAAAGTGCTTTGATCCGCACAGCTCAGCATGGCAGTGAGGCCATCGATTTTGGTGCGGTAAACCGCGTTGAAATCATCCAGCGTTTTTTGCTCGATGAATTTATCTGCCAGTACACCGGCACCGTGAATCACGCCTGTGATCGCGCCAAATTCGGCAATGATCGGTTTAACCGCTGCCTGCATTTGCTCGGCATTGGTCACATCAGCGCTCACGTATTGTGCTTGACCACCGGCTTGTTCGATCGCAGCCAAGGTGCCTGCGATTTCACGGTTGGCCAGAATCGGTTTGATGAATTGCTGTACTTTCACTGGTGTTGGCTTGTCGCCGGCAGCGATCAATGCTTGCATCGCAGCTTTTTTCAGTTCGGCTTCATCAGCAATGCCTGCAGCCCATGTTGGCTCGTTGGCATCAAAGCTGGAACGACCTAACAAGATNAACTTGCTGTTGTATTCCTTCGCCAGGCGAATCACACAATGGGCGGTTACACCTTTGGCGCCACCGGAAACCAGGAAGACAGAATCCGCATCAATGCTGTTGCCCGCTTCAAGTGCGTAGCTGTCGGTTAGCTCACCAACCAAGGTGAAGCGGCCTTCGCTGTCGTAGCCGACTTCGATGGTGTTGGTGTCAGCATCCAGCAGTTCGTCTTCAATCGCTTGGGCGACTTTATCAGCACCGGTACGACCGTTGATGTCGATAGCGCGGCAGAAGACATTCTCCCACTCTTGCGCCAGTGTTTTAACCAGACCGTTCAAACCACCTTGTACCAAATCCGCCGCAGCTTCATCGATATTAATGGTGCCACCTTGACGGGTTACCGCCAGGAAGCTTGCGCGGGCTTGGGTTGCGCCTTTCACGCCACACAGTTTGGCCAGCAAGAAGGCTAACATCAGGCCTTGTTTGGAGGCTTCTGGGTATTCGATACCGTCGATGCTGGTTTTAGGGTGCACGTAGATCACGGCATCCAGCTGGCCGGCATCGGCGATGATTTGTTGTACTGCGGCTTCTTCCAGCGCGCCAAGTTCAACCAGATTCACGGCCTTGTTGAAGGCTTTCTTCGAGCTGATCTCAACCCAGCTTGGGCGAATCGCGGTAACATTCCAACCAGCCTTGGTCAGGGTGTCACTGAGTTTGATAGCAGCACCGGTGCCATCGTCCACAACCAACGCACTAGCACCGTCAACAGACTGGGCAATGCGGGTTACTGACGGCAGGCGCTCAAGCTTTACCACCGCACTCGGCGCTGGTTCAAAATCAGCAGCCGGAGCGGATGCGTCACCGGTGGTGGCTGTAAAGGTGCTTACGATCTCACCTAAGGTACGCATCTCTGCCAATGTTTCAGGGTTTACTTCTGGCAGGCCTGGCATGGCGTCTTGCACCGCGCCGAGGATTTCTACGCGTTTGATGGAATCGATGCCGAGGTCGGCTTCCATGTCCATTTCAAGCTCAAGCATTTCAACCGGGTAGCCGGTTTTCTCGCCGACAACATTCAGCAGTGCTTGAGAGAAGGCTGCTACATCAACACCACCGGCTGCAGGCGCTGCCGCTGCGGGAGCTGCTGCTTGTGCTGGCGCTGGCGCAGAACCGCCCGCTTTAGACTGCATGTATTCAACGATCTGACCCAAGGTACGCAGCTCTGCGAGATCTTCTGGGTTCAGCTCTGGCAAGTTCGGAATTTCTTCCTGTACGGCGCCTAAGATTTCAACACGTTTGATGGAATCAATACCGAGGTCGGCTTCCATGTCCATGCCCAGTTCAAGCATGTCTGATGGGTAACCGGTTTTCTCAGCAACGACATTCATCATGACGTTTTGGATGTGACCGAGGTCGATGCCTGCTGCAGGTGCTGCTTGAGCCGGTGCTGCAGCTTGTGCAGAACCGCCCGCCTTAGATTGCATGTATTCAACGATTTGGCCGAGGGTACGCAGTTCAGCAAGATCTTCTGGGTTCAGCTCTGGCAGGTTTGGAATTTCTTCCTGCACGGCGCCAAGGATTTCAACACGTTTGATGGAGTCGATACCAAGATCGGCTTCCATATCCATGCCGAGTTCCAGCATGTCTGATGGGTAGCCGGTTTTATCGGCAACCACGTTCATCATGACGTTTTGGATGTGGCTAAGGTCGATGCCTGACGCTGCAGGTGCAGTTGCAACAGCGGCTTGTGGCGCTGCGGCGGCGGCAACAGGTGCGGCTGCACCGGCCTTGCTTTGCATGTAGTCAACGATCTGACCGAGAGTACGCAGTTCTGCGAGGTCTTCTGGGTTCAGTTCTGGCAGATCAGGGATTTCTTCCTGCACGGCGCCAAGGATTTCAACACGCTTGATGGAGTCGATGCCGAGGTCGGCTTCCATATCCATGCCGAGTTCCAGCATGTCTGATGGGTAGCCGGTTTTGTCCGCAACCACGTTCATCATGACGTTTTGGATGTGACCGAGATCAACGCCTGCAGCAGCAGGTGCTGCGGGTGCCGCTGGAGCAGCTGCGCCGGCTTTGTCTTGCATGTAATCAACGATCTGGCCCAAAGTACGCAATTCTGCGAGATCTTCTGGGTTCAACTCTGGCAGGTCTGGGATGTCTTCCTGCACGGCACCAAGGATTTCTACACGCTTGATGGAATCGATGCCGAGGTCGGCTTCCATGTCCATTTCAAGCTCGAGCATTTCTGCCGGGTAACCGGTTTTATCCGCAACGACGCTCATCATGACGCTTTGGATTTTCGCCAGGTCTACGCCAGCCGATGCAGATGCTGCTGCAACCGGTGCTGCGCTGCCTGCAGGCACTGCTACGCGCGTCTTGCTTTGCATGTAGTTAACGATTTCGCCCAGCGTACGCAGTTCTGCGAGGTCTTCTGGGTTCAGTTCTGGCAGATCTGGAATTTCTTCCTGTACAGAACCTAAGATTTCTACGCGCTTGATGGAATCGATGCCGAGGTCGGCTTCCATGTCCATCTCAAGCTCTAACATTTCTGCTGGGTAGCCGGTTTTGTCGGCGACAACATCCATCATCACTTTCTGGATTTTGCCGAGATCCAATGCCGGTGCTGCAGCTACAGGCGCTACAACAGGTGCAGGTGCAACCGGTGCCGCTGGCTTAACAACAGCTGCTGCAGGCTTAGCAACGGGCGCAGCCGCTACAGGCGCGGCCGCTTTTGCAACCGGTGCTGCTGGCGCGACGGGGGCGCTCGGTGCAGGTGCTGCCGGGGTTGCTGGTGCTGCCGGGGTTGCTGGTGCTGCTGGTGCTGCTTTTGCAACAGGCGCGACCGGTGCTGCACCCGCCGCGGAACGGTATTGATCAGTCACTGACTGCATCATCTCGCTCATGTTGTCTGATTGTTTGTTCAGGTACGTTTCGTGAACACGCAAGGTGTCGGTCTGGAAGTCATGGTACATACCCAGCGTACGATTAACGCTTTCTGGCAGTTGATCGGCACTTTGTGCATCAACCACTTTCTGTACGGTGCGCGCGTAATCTTGCGGGCCTTCCATAAACTGTTCGTGAACGTCTAACAGTTCGTTTTGATGATCGATAAACTGTTCAACAGAACGCTCGATGGAATCAACAACCGCGCCGCTGTTTGCAGATGCAGCAGACGCAACAGGCGCTGCAGCAACAGGTGCAGAAGCCGGAACTCCACCTGCAGGTGCATCACGGTATACCGGCACTTCAACAATCTTCTCGACGATTTTCTCAACTTCAACAATCTTTTCGATCACTTGAGGTTGTTGAGCAGACGCTGCACCTTTCACTTGGTAACCATCTACCAGTGAATCTTCAAAGGCTTTTTCAGTTTTCGGTGATACATATCCGCCGGCGTTCAGTTTCATCGCCATAGGTGACATCTTGCGGCCTTCAGTCGGGCGCTCAAGCAAGCTGTATGGATCAACATCATCCAATTGCAAGCCCAATACAGCCAGCTGAACCGCTGCCTGACGGAATTGCAGATCACACGATTTTTTCGGATTGCCGTTCAACGCAATAGCAACAACGTCGTCTTTATCCGACAAAATGTTATCAACCAATTTGGTCAATACGTTTTTCGGGCCGAATTCAACAAATACACGGCCACCGGCTGCGTAGATGTTATCGATTTCTTTATTGAAGTGAACAGACTCAAGGATGTGATTCTTCATCGCCGCCTTGATGTCTTTTGGCTTGTTTGAATGCGCTTCACCGGAGGCGTTGGAGAATACCGGTACTTTTGGTGCATTAAACTTGGCCGAATCAATCGCTTTAGCGAATGGCTTTTGCGCATGGCCAACCAGCGGTGTGTGGAACGCCGCAGACACAGGCAATTTAACAACCTTGTAGCCTTTAGCTTTCAGCTCATCAAACGCCACATCAACTTGCTTGGTAACACCCGCAACAACCACTTGGTTGTTTGAGTTGTAGTTAGCAATCGTTACATCAGCGATGTTAGCGATATCCGCAGCAACCTTCTCAGGCTCACCGACAACCGCCACCATGGTGCCGGCATCAAAGTTCACATCATCCGGTGCTGCCATGGCTTGGCCACGGCTACGTGCCAGCATCATGTAATCCGCATCGTCTAATACGCCAGCGGCCCACAGTGCAGTCAACTCACCAAAGCTGTGACCAGCGGTGAAGTCGGCTTTAAAACCGGCTTGCTCTAACGTTTTGTACAAACCGACACTAAAAGTACCGATCGCAGGCTGGGCGTGCTGGGTCAATCGCAGGGTGTTTTCCTGCTCAACGCGTGCTTCTTTGCTGAATACCGGAATCGGGTATGTCGCTTGTGAGAGCTGCGCCAAACCATTCGTGGTGAACTCGGTGTCCATCGCGGCGGCAGCGCCCATCACTGTTGGGAAGTTACAGGCCAGATCACGACCCATGTTCACGTACTGTGAACCTTGACCAGAGAACAATGCAACCACTTGGCCATCAACTTTCAAGCCGTGCTTGCGATAGCTGATACCTGCAGGAGTGCTCCAGCTTGCTGCACCAGCGTTCTTTTCAAGTTGCGCTAGGGCTTTGTCGATGGTTTCAATGGCATCGTCAGCGTTGACGGCGGTGAAACCTACACGTACTTGATCAGCCGCTGGTGTGTGCAAGCCGCACGATACAACCAGATCGTTAAAGACGTACGGTTTGTCGTCTTCATCAACATCCAGACGTGAGCGCCACTGGTTCAGTTCGCTCTTTAGCATTTGCTCGTCGTCAGCAGTCAGAATCAAGGTTTCTGGCACATGCTTCAAACGGAAGGCTTCAGTGTGCTCAGGTTTGTATTCTTCCATCACGAAGTGATAGTTGGTGCCACCAAAACCGAATGAGCTGATACCACCACGACGCGGCGCGCCATCAGGGCGTGGCATCCACGGACGTGTTTCGGTATTCAGATAAAACGGGGTGTTTTCCATCTCCAGCGATTCGCTGGGTTTATCAATATTGATAGTCGGTGGCAGTACTTTATGGTGCAGTGCCAAAGCGACTTTGATAATACCGGCAGAACCTGCTGCCGATTTGGTGTGACCAATCTGCGATTTTACGGAGCCCAATGCGATGTGTTGTGCCTCATCGCTGTGCTCACCAAAATACTTGGCCAAACCGCGGAATTCAGAAGCGTCACCAGCCATGGTGCCAGTACCGTGCGCTTCAATCATACCCACAGTTTTTGCAGGGAAGCCCGCATCATCATAAGCGCGTTTTAGAGCTTTTGCCTGGCCATCAGGGCGTGGTGCGTAGATTGACTTAAAGCGACCATCCGATGAGGTGCCCATGCCTTTCAATACGGCGTATACACGGTCACCGTCACGTTCGGCATCTTCCAAACGTTTCATGGCGATCATGCCGATACCTTCACCGACCATCATGCCTTTTGATTCATCATCAAACGGGCGCAGGTTGTCGTCGGTGGTGAATGCCGGTGTTTTGGAGAACGACATATACATAAACGGTGAGTTATCACAACACACACCGCCAGAGATCATGACTTCTGAGCGGTATTCCAACAGATCTGAAACTGCTAGTTTCATCGCAGCCAGTGAACCTGCACAAGCAGCATCGACCACACAGTTGGTGCCACCGAAGTCAAAACGGTTGGCGATACGGCCAGCGATAACGTTACCCAGCATGCCTGGGAAGGAGTTTTCTTCCCATGGGATGTAGGCTTTCTTGAATTTTTCGGTGATCGCAGCGCGATCGTCTTCGGCGATGCCGCAGCTTTCTAATACGCGGTTCAGAATCGGTGTTTGCAAACGTGCAGTTAATGGCACGATCTGCTGCAAGCCACCGCCCACACCCAGCGTGATACCGACTTTATCGCGGTCGTAATCTGAGCCTTCGCCGATGCCGGCGTCGTTCAATACTTCACGCGCAACAACCAGTGACATCAGCTGTGCGATGTCAGTTACTTCAAGGATATTTGGCGGCAGGCCAAATTCCATTGGGTCAAAATCGATATCTGGCATGAAGCCACCACGTTTGCAGTACGATTTGTCTGCAGCGGTTTTGTCTTCCGAGTAATAATCGTCAATCGCCCAGCGTGACTTGGGAACATCAATGATGGAATCAAGACCTTCACTGATGTTGTCCCAGAATTGATCAAGGTTAGTGGCATCAGCAAAAACGCTGGCCATACCGACGATAGCAATCGGGGTTTCCTGCATGCGCGAGTTAAGCGACTGGATTTCCGCATCCGTCACGGCTGCAGCGGCTTTGTCATTCGATTTTGACATTCTCGAAAATACTCCGGTTAGATGTCCGCATCACAAGTTTCACCGTCATCCATGACGGCTTCGTCGTCCAATAGACGAAACCTGCTTAAAAATTCGTTGTAGTTGCCCGCCAGAATCCGGCGGATATGGAAAGGGGCTTTGTTGAGCACATGGCTCATATAACGGCTGGCGGCTTCTTTTTCGTCGCCGTCATAAATATCGACATAGACCCAGCGGCTTTGTGGGTCGGTAGCTACCAGCAAACGCTGTTGCGTCGCGTCGTTTTCATCGCTGTCAAAGGCGGGTAGCTTGGTTACTCTGACGTTAACGATTTCACTCTCGTCAACGTCTGAAACATGGCTAAGTACACTTTTCATGGCTTCTGGCGAAATTTCAGAAAATACCGCTTGGTGTTCTTTGCAATCTTCGAGCGTCACTTGCACAGATTGATCTGCGTCAGCGCTTTGCCCTCTGGCGTCCATATCGGCCAGACGGGATACACCATTACGTTTCAGGCAGCGTTGCATTGCTGCGCGTGAAATGGTCGGGTGAATAAATTCGTGGCAAATTTCCAGTAACTCATCAAGCGACATCAACAGGCGCTTACGCAATTCAACAACAACGTATTCCTGCGCTGGGCTAAGTGCGGTTTTGAGGGTCTTGGGGCAGTGGGAGGCGTCTTCGATGTTGTCGCGCTTACGCCATTTTCGAACTGTTGCCTCGGAGATTTTCAGCAGGCGCGCAAGTACCGCCGTGGGTAAATCAGACTCACGGATAAACGCGCGCATTTCCGGCGTGGTAGTTGCATTCACATGTTGCCGCTTAGGCATAGGCTGAACTCAAAACCAGGGCTTTATTATTGTTGTTATTCGTCGATCATTGATGGCAAACTGGCGACCAATGTCTCGGATGCAGTTGAACAAATTGTGGCACCGGCGGGAAGAATACACGGGTTTCACACCCGAAACAATCACCCGAAACCAAAAACACATTAACTTGTTACAATCACCCAAAAACAAATACATATAAGTATCTAAGCATCTATTCGTATTAGCGATAAAACGCGTCTATATCACAACAAACTGGTGATACCTGTTACAAAAGGAAAAAACGTGCAACCCAATTTGACCCTGACGGAAGGCGACATACATCTTTGGGTATGTTTTGCTGATAAAATTCAATCCAGCGAGCTGCTAGAACGCTATAAAACACTGCTAACCGCGGAAGAAACCGCTAAGCAACAGCGTTATAAATTTGCCAAAGATCAACACTCTGCGCTCGTAACGCGTGCTTTTGTTCGCGACCTGCTATCTCGCTATGCGGATGTCGCCCCGGAAGACTGGCGTTTTGAAAAGGGTGAGAAAGATAAACCCGAATTGGTTAACGCCCCACTGCCGCTGCGCTTTAACCTCAGCCACACCGACGGCTTGATTGCCTGCGCAGTAACACTCAACGATGATATCGGGTGTGATGTTGAAAATATCGAGAGAAATAACGATGTGCTTTCGATTGCTGATCGCTATTTTTCCCCCATAGAAAC
This sequence comes from BD1-7 clade bacterium, assembly GCA_902705835.1. Classification (NCBI taxonomy): domain Bacteria; kingdom Pseudomonadati; phylum Pseudomonadota; class Gammaproteobacteria; order Cellvibrionales; family Spongiibacteraceae; species BD1-7 clade bacterium. Next base: position 122,840 of record CACSIN010000006.1, on the reverse strand, counting down.
ACGCGAACTTTTCAGTTTGCCTGCAGATCAGCAGCGCTGCCGCTTTTTTGACTACTGGACATTAAAAGAGTCGTATATCAAAGCGTGGGGATTGGGTCTGGCAATTCCACTGGATGACTTCAGTTTTCATATCGCCCCACGTACGGATACGCCGATAAATCCGGATATCCGTATGAGCTTTGCCCCACATCGTGTCGACTTTCCGCATGTTTGGCGCAGTTGGTTGTTCTATCCGTCAGAAAAACACCGCATGGCGTTATCTTTGCGAACAAACAGCGACCGCAAAACAACCGACTACCGGCTGACATTGATGCAAAGTGTTCCGTTGATCTCGCATGAGCCGATCAGTCTGCCCTGGCAATAAGAGGGAGCTAAAGTTTATTTCGTGTTCGAGCGTAGAACCATTATGATGTTCTCACTGCTCTCAATAATCACAGCCATGAAGCTCCGCATTTTTCGTCAGGGTGACGATGAATGTAGAGCTCGCTGATAAACCAATAATTCAATCGACAACGACACAATAAGAGACGTAAGGATGACTCACTTGAAACTGATTCTGGTACTGACCGCCAGTTTGCTGCTTGCCGCCTGCGGCACCACCAATATGCGAGACGTTTGGCAAGCACCAAACTTCCATAAAACTGACCTGAATGATGTATTGATTGTCGGTATGACAGCCAATGCCACTAACCGCATGGTATTCGAACGCGAATTTGTTGCGGCGCTGATGAGACAAGGTCTTAAGGCGACCCCAAGCTACACCGTACTGGGTCGTAAAACACCGGATGAAGAAGCCATCATCAGCTACCTGAAAGATCATCCAACCAAATACGTATTGATCACTTATGTGTCTAACCAAGAAGTCGACAAGACTTACATCAAACCGACAGTATCAACCGTTGTTACCGGCTACGGATACCCTTACGGATCATACGGTGGATACTACTACCCAACACTGGGCAGCGTCTGGGGCCCAGGTTCAGTAAACACGATTACAACTCCGGGTTACTTCGATGAGACCACCAAAACCATTTTGGTGACATCTATCTATAACGCCGAAACGGGTGATATCGAGTGGACAGGTCGCTCATCCACCTTTGAAGCCAACAGCATTTCTCGCGTAACGTCTGACGTTTCGAAAGTGGTTCTCAAGCACATTAACTAATTTGTGCCAGTAGAGATGCTATTACGCTCCCACCTTTGGTGCCATACAGGCTCATGGGTGGGCGCTTCCACAACATTCTTGCCTGCAAACACGCCCTCCCCCTTTTAAGTCTTGTCCTTTCGTTTGCAGCTCTTATCTCCCCCCTTTTAATTGCTTATCCATTGCTCCAGCCTTACTGGCGAACCTAACGCCACATCAACAGCGTCGAAACGCCCAGAAATCTCTCCACCGGCATAAATTACGGTAAATACTCCAGCATTCACCACCAGCGGCTATTCTCTAGCAGTAAGAATCGCGCTCATCTAGTGTTTTATGGAACGAAAATATACACACAGCATTGCTTCTGACCCCGAACATCGTCGCAAAATACGGCGAGGGTTGTTGCATGCCATATTGATTGCCTCAGTGGGATACTTGGCCAGTGTGCTTTTTAACTTAAGCCTCGCCCGCTTGATGCCTCCCGGGGAGTACGGTAGCTACAAAGTCGCTGAAGCTGTGATTAATATCTGTGGCGTCGTTTTTGTTCTTGGCGGCGCAGCGGGTGCAATGCGCTTTGTGCCCAAAATGCTCTATCGACAGGATCACAGAGCGATCTGGCGCTATGTTCGTTTTTACAGCATTGTGTCTGTGCTGATTGCAGCTGTCGTTATTCTTATCCATCTGCTGCTGCTATCGTTGAACCTGCATTTTCTCGACCCCATGCTGGTGCACCCGGTATTTTATGCGTGGCTTGTGGTGCCATTTGCATCCATTAGCGCTGTACTTGGCTCAATTTTGCTCGCTGCACATTACTTGCTCAAAGGCTATGTGCCCTGGAAGATTTGCAATCCGATTCTTCGACTGATTTTAATCAACGCCTTCTTTATGATTTATGGCACCATCGACGCCGTTGATGCGATATGGCTCAATCTGGCGGCTTCTGCAACGACCACGCTGTATCTTCTGATCGAAGTGTTTCGCCTGCGTTTAGTTAAATTGACCTTTCAGCCAACCCGCATTCGCACGTTACGCAAATGGCTAAACGTGTCCATTCCGATCATGGTGGCAATCGCGTTACAGAAGTTGGTCAAGCAGATCGATCTCTACATGCTCGAAATCTATGGCGAAGAAGAGAACGTCGGCTATTTCGCTGCAGCCATTACCATCGTCAACAGTGTGTATCTGGTTCAGATCGTCATCAATGGATTGGTTGCACCGTATATGCGCAAAGCCATTCTCGATGGTCCATCAGAAATTCGCAGCACCAACCGCCGTGGGCTACTGCAATTACTTGCGCTTACAATACCGATGGGGTGTTTTATCGGTTATTTTGGCGATCATTTACTCATGCTTTTTGGCGACAGCTACGATATTGCTTATGAAGCACTGCTGATATTGATTCCCGGCTATGTGATTACAACGTTACTGATTTTACCTATGAACTGGCTGCAGTACAGCGATCACCAAAAAGGCGTTATGGTTGCCCTTACGCTTGCGGTAGCGACAAACATCGTTCTGAACCTCTACTGGATTCCACTTTACGGCATGACCGGCGCAGCCTTGGCAACCACACTATCGATGACGGGAGTCGCCGTTTGGCTAGGGCTGGAAATGCGTCGGCAACTCAACGTCATGCCCTTTTTCTAAGGTTTATCACAGTCACATCAATGGTAAAAACGTACCCTGAACTTAACCGGGCCATCGGGTTTGACCTCATGGAGTTTGTCTGGCTCGATCACTGCGTGATCGCCATCCGATAAATGATGCAGTTCAATCATCGGTTCTAGAACGCGATAGTAGAGATGGCCTTCATCGACAACAATTTCTCCCCAAGTACCGGGCTTGGTTCGATGGCTATTCAACAACCCCAGAGGCACGGTTTTTTCGGTGAAGGTGTCGGTTTCATCATAATAAGTAACGTTATCGGGTAATTGACGCATACAGCTTATCCTTATATCTGAGCATAAATTTCATAGGTACCTTGTACTGGAGTTTCATGCTCGCGCATCCGCTGAATACCTTGAATCAGCATCGGTATTGCAGGCCGGCAATAGGCCGAGTTAGAAATATCAACAAGCTGGATATGACCTTCTTCATTGATCAAGAACAGCGCTGGTTCGGCAAACGGGCGCTCCCCCTGCGGGTTAGCCCCCGGGTTGGAGATATACAGCCCCAAACTTTGCATCTGCTCGGGGTTCAGCCCATAAGCCAACATCAAATCAAGCTCGCTCTGCTCCACCTGCCGCCGCGCTTTGCGTTCGCTATCTGCAGAGGCTGCGATCACACTAACGCCGAGCTTTTCAAGGTCTTGTAGATGACAATTAAGCGTTTCAAGATAATTTCGGCATAGTGGGCAATGAACACCTCGATATATCACAATGAGCTTCCAATGTTCCGGTGTCAGGACATACCCTAGGTCTACCAGCTCATCTTGTACCGTAAGCAATTCAATCGAAGGGAATAAGGCCCCTGCCTGCAATTTGCTGCTAGCAATCATCGTCTGACTCCCATTGCATTGATAAACCTGTTCGACAGTTCTATCCGCATGAAATCTCAACCGCTTTGACCACCCAAATAACAAAAATGCGCCCGAAGGCGCATTACGTTTTTGCCATGAGTAGACCGAGTACTCAATAATATTTGAGCTTGGTTGCCTTACCCCAGAAAACCCAATAGACGAAGAAGGTGTATATCAAGATCACAGGCACCACAATCACGGCCCCATAAAGCACGAACCTCAGCGACTCAGGCGCACTCGCGGCTTGGAATATCGTGACCTTGCCCGGAATCAGATACGGATAGAAACCGACTGCCAACGCTTGTGCAGAACATAGAAAAATAACAATCGCACAGGTAAACGGCACCCAACAGGCGAAATCATTAGGTAAAGGAATTTGCTTCAGCAAGCGGTCGTTGATCACAAACATCACCGCACAAATTAGCGGAATCATTAACAAGAGCAACGCTGCAGGCATGGAGAACCAGAAGTTATAGACCTCTGCGTTAACCCAAGGATTGAACAAAGAAACCGCAACAACCCCCAGCGCCGTTGCATAACCGGCCTTACGTGCCCAATTCGCCGCGCGTTTCTGCAGTTCACCTTCGGTTTTCATTACCAACCAACATGCGCCAATGTAGCTATAAGCGCAGGCAACACCAAAACCACTGAGAATCGCAAAACAATATGCCGCTGTCGTTTGCTCAAAACCGGCCACGTACATTCCCAACATGTAGCCTTGGGCTACCGACGTCACAATCGATGCTATTTTGAAAACCTTATCCCAGCCATAATGGTATCTTGAGGCTGATTTACTGCGAAAATCAAAAGCAACGCCACGCGCGATTAAACCCGTCAGCATAATGGCTGTGGGTAAATATAGATGGTGGAATACCGTGTTATAAACTTCCGGAAAGGCAATCAGCAAAATACCGATCCCCAACACTAACCAAGTTTCATTCGCATCCCAAAAAGGCCCAATCGACGCAATCATCACATCTCGCTGGTGCGTGTCATCCAAGGGAAAGAGAATGCCAACGCCTAAGTCGTAACCATCAAGAATGGCATACACAATCACCGCCAGCGCCATGAGGCCCGCAAAAATAATCGGTAGATATTCGGCTTCGCTCATGATGAGAATCCTTGCAATGGATGTTCGTCGGTCGGTTTGCTGGTATCAATTGCCTCTTCACGACTGGCACGCCGCGCCATCAGAAATATCGTGCTGATATAGGCCCCAAACAGCACCGTATAGACAATCACATAGAGTGCCAATGACAGCCCGATATTGGCCGGCGGCACCGTTGTTACCGCATCTTTCGTTCGTAAGAAGCCATGCACGAGCCAAGGCTGGCGGCCTATCTCAGTCACATACCAACCTGCGAGCGTGGCCACCCAACCGGCGAATGTCATACCGACACAGGTTTTCAGGAACCACACAGGCATTTCTTTGCGGCGGATATATCGATACACACCGAACCACGAAACCGCCAACATGAGCATACCCATCCCGACCATGATCCGGAATCCGTAGAACACCGGCGCAACGGGTGGGTGCTCACCTTCAAAATCTTTTAAGCCTTTGATGTAACCATCAGTCGAGTGAGTGAGAATCAAACTAGCGCCGTGAGGAATCGGAATCTCCAGAAAGTTTTTCTGAGCGCTCTCGTCAGGTACTGCGAACAGCAATAGCGGGATACCTTCGCCGCTATCCCATACGGCTTCCATGGCTGCAACTTTGGCTGGCTGGTGCTTGAGTGTATTAAGACCATGAAGGTCACCAACAAAAATCTGAATAGGAATCAGCAAGGCAGCAAAGCCTAATGCGACTTTCAGCGTTAACCGTGGGTCTTCTTTCCTATCACCAAACAGTATTCGATAGGCTGATATCCCCGCGATAAAGAACGCAGCGGTAAGCCCTGACGCCAAGAGCATGTGTGTCAGGCGATAAGGGAATGAGGGGTTAAAAATAACTGCCCACCAATCCTTCGCGTGCACAACTCCGTCAATCACCTCATGCCCCTGCGGCGTTTGCATCCATGAATTCAACGCCAGTATCCAAAACGCAGAGGTTGTTGTTCCAACTGCAACCAAGGCGGCGGCAACCGTATGCAGCCAGTTCGGAACACGCCCCTGGCCAAACAGCATAACCCCAAGAAATGTGGCCTCAAGGAAGAACGCTGTGAGCACTTCATAACCCAGTAGTGGCCCTGCAATATTACCGACCTTTTCCATATAACCCGGCCAGTTTGTGCCGAACTGGAAAGACATAGTAATACCCGAAACAACACCAATGGCGAATGTTAGCGCGAATAATTTGACCCAGAAACGATAGGCCCGCAGCCATTTCTCATCACCGGTATAGTCATAACGCATCTTGAAAAACAGAAGGAACCAGCACATGGCAATGGTTAAGGCAGGAAACAAAATGTGGAAACTAATATTCAGCGCGAACTGAATTCTCGACAGCATAAAGGCATCCATGGAAACCTCCCCTTTTTGTTATCTATTGTGCCGAAAAGCACTGATAACCGCCTGTTGTAGTTGAATTGAGTATAGGCAGAACCCATCAAATATCATCTGATCTAGCTCATTGATTTATACGGCGCCTATTACAGATGGATCTTTTTAAGAGCACTAGCACCGCACAAGACGATATCACGGGCTATTGACCATCAGGTTAGAAGTTAAATCATTCATTTCGTTTACCGCTTTAGTCGGCTGACAACGCCTTTTGTACCTGTACTTTAAGCTGCGGCAGTAATTCTTGCTCGAACCAGGGGTGTTTTTTTAGCCAATATTGATTTCTTGGGCTCGGGTGCGGCAGCGGAAGCGTACCGTCCGAAAAGCTTTGCCACTGGCTAACGATATCAGTCAACGTCGAACGTTTGAGTTCCGGCAAGTGCCATTTCATCGCATGATGGCCTACTAGCAAGGTCAGCTGACGTTCAGGTAATTGCTCCAGTACGCGACCGCGCCATGTTTTTGCACATATTGCAGGGGGTGGTAGGTCACCGGATTTACCCGTGCCCGGGAAGCAAAAAGCCATGGGGACAATTGCGATCGCATCGCTGTAAAACGTGTCTTTATCGATTCCCATCCAATCACGTAAACGCTCACCACTGGCATCGTTAAACGGAATACCTGACTCATGGACTTTTCGCCCAGGCGCTTGCCCTGCAATCAGAATTTTAGCGTTCGGACTAACTTGAACAACCGGGCGCGGCGTAAATCCGAAATCAGTTTCACATAATCGGCATTGGGCAATATCGTCGAGTAATCCAACAAGCGCATTGTCAGCTGGGTGTTTCATACCTTTCCTCATTCAGAAAACCGGCAAGCCCCGGCTTATTTGGATTAAGTTCCCGCAATTACGGGGGAGTTCGCAATATTTTGCTAAACAGTGATCTAATGCTTATGGCGTTAGTGATCCTGCGCCTGATCATTGTTGCATAGTGATAAGCAAGCGTAGACTTCGATTTGCAGGTCACTCACTGACTCTTATTATATGGGCCAATATCATGAAATCAGCGTCAACCTATCCCCCTTCGCAAGCCGCCATCGACAATGGTGCTATGGACAACGATACCTACCTGGAAATGTATCAGCACTCCATCCAGGATCCTGATGATTTCTGGCAGGCCCAATCAGGCCTAATCGACTGGATAAAACCGCCCACCCAAATCAAGAATACTGATTTCTCGCGTGAGGGTGTATCAATAAAGTGGTTTGAAGACGGCTTACTGAACGTCTCACACAATTGTTTAGACCGGCACCTAGCCGACAACGCTGATACCATCGCCATTCACTGGGAGCCGAACGACCCTGGCGGCGATGCTCGTAGTTTCACCTACCAACAGTTACACGATGAGGTATGCCGCTGTGCGAATGGCTTGAAAAGCTTGGGAGTCGACAGAGGCGATGTCGTTACCATCTATATGCCAATGATCCCGGAAGCCATCATCACCATTTTGGCCTGTGCACGCATTGGCGCGCCGCATTCGGTTGTTTTTGCCGGGTTTTCTGCAGAAGCGTTGGCTGATCGTATTGAAAACGGCCATTCTAGGTTCGTGGTTACTGCCGATGCGGGTTTGCGTGGCGACAAACAAATTCCGCTAAAAGACTGTGTCGATGTCGCTGTACAGCATTGTCACAGCACTGAGGTCGAGGCGGTCGTCATGGTTCGGCATACTCGCTGCAATGTGACTTGGGTAAATGGCAGAGATCACAGCTATCACGATCTGATTGAAGACAAATCAACCGAATGTGAACCAGCAGCAATGAATGCGGAAGATCCTCTTTTTATTCTGTATACCTCCGGATCCACAGGCAAACCCAAAGGCATGGTGCACACCCAAGGAGGATATGCGGTTTATACACACCTGACATTCAAAAAAGTATTCAACTACCAGCCTAAAGACGTTTACTGGTGCAGCGCAGACATCGGTTGGATTACCGGGCATAGCTATGCCATCTACGGGCCATTGAGTAATGGCGCGACAACCGTGATCGCAGAAGGCATTCCTAATTGGCCAACACCGAACCGTGCCGCACGAATCATCGATAAATACCGAGTGAATATCTTCTACACAGCGCCCACTGCGATTCGTGCCATGATGGCCGACGGTGATGCCGCCACTGAGGCGTGTAATCTTTCAACATTGAAGGTTCTAGGAACCGCAGGTGAGCCGATCAACCCCGAGGCCTGGCGGTGGTTTCACGAAACTGTCGGTCAACAATCCGCTCCTATCATGGATACTTGGTGGCAAACCGAAACCGGTGGCGTCATGCTTACTCCGTTACCAGGAGCGACGGCCTTAAAACCAGGTTCGGCAACACGACCGTTCTTTGGTATTCAGCCTGCGTTGATTGACGCCAGCGGCAATGTTCTCGAGGGTGAAGCGACAGGAGGATTGGTAATCACCGATAGCTGGCCATCGCAGGCGCGAACCATCTGGGGCGATCATAAACGTTTTACCGATACGTATTTCAGCACGTTTGATAATGTTTACTTCACGTCTGATGCCGCCAGCCGGGATAGCGATGGATACTATTGGATCAATGGTCGCATGGATGATGTGCTGAATGTGGCAGGTCACCGGCTCGGCACTGCTGAAATCGAAAGTGCATTGATTTCGCATCATGCCGTTATCGAAGCCGCCGTGGTCGGAGTTCCACACGATATCAAAGGGGAATCCATCTATGTTTATGTCTCCACAAACCCCGATTACGCAGTCACTGATGAATTGGCGGCCGAATTGAAAACTTGGATACGAAACGAAATCGGTGCAATCGCGACACCGGAAACCATTCAATGGGCCGTAGGCTTGCCCAAAACCCGGTCCGGTAAAATTATGCGACGTATTCTTCGAAAGATCGCAACGGAGGAATTTGATCAACTGGGTGATACATCCACACTAGCAGACCCAAGCGTGGTCGATGCGCTTATTGAAGGGCGTCAGGCGCTGCCTTGATATGTCTCTTGCCATGCTAGGCATTTGATCCGCGCTGCAATATCGTCGGGTAGCGCGACGCGATCTTCTTCCGCCAAATTTACCAAAAATGGGTAACGGCTCTGCAGCAGCATAGGTAAATCTGACAAACAATCTGAATAGCAACTATGGCAATAGGAAAAATTAAGCCCCGCATCGCGTGCTAAATCTAATTTGGCCTCGCCATAACACAAGATATCTAATAGCCGGGCATCGTTCTGCTCGGCGCTAGTGCTGCCAATAACCTGATCGACTGGCAATGCCAATGCTTCAACGACTGGATCCAACAACCATTGAGGGCAACCACTAATCACGACAACATGACGCCCTGCCTGGCGATGTTCATCAATCACCGCCAACGCGTCTACAAATACAGGGCGCTTGGGTACAAAGACATCGGCAATAAACTCATTCATCAAATCCGCCAACGCCCCAGCTTGATTCACAGTGGCAAGATAGCAGCCGATATTCAGTCCCCACTTGCGAGAAGTGTCGAATCGACGCAGCATTTGCATCAGCGGAAATGCAGGAACAATGGCCGCAGAACGCCACACAGAGCGGCGAATCAACCACTCGTGAAAGCTCGTCGCCGTATCCATGGCAACGATGGTATTGTCGAAATCAAAAACGACAAATTCTTGTAATGATTTTGTGAGAGTATCCATATCCTGTCTGCCGAACCATGAGGCAATACAACGAGAGGCCTTAAAACGACAACTGAGTACCTTACTGTTTGAGACCGATTGACTGAACAATCAACATCAAACATCCGAATTCTACGGGATAATAACAAATCACGATATCATCCAACGGTGGTGAGTCACAGATGCCTACTAAATCGCACCAAATTGTTATTGCCGATGGCCATCCACTCTTCCGTGTTTCACTAATGAACGCTATCACGGAATACTACCCGGATGCCACAATCGAGCTGCCCGAAAGTTTCGGCACTCTCAATCGTGTTATGGGTGCCGGGTTAAAGCCAGATCTATTAATTTTGGATCTGACCCTGCCCGAGAGCGCAGGTTTCAGCGGCCTGATTATGCTTTTGGCGAATTTCCGCCGAGTACCTGTACTCGTTATATCAGCCAATACAACACCCAGAGTGATATCTAAAGCCATAGAACACGGCGCATCGGGCTTTTTGTCAGTGGATTCAGACAGCGAGGAAATTTCCAGCGCCATTGGCTGTATTTTGAAAGATGGTGTTTGGATCCCGGCAGACGTTGGCCTATCACAAGGCCACTTGAGTGATTCAGAAGCTAAAGCTGCACAATTGATCGGGCGCTTGACGCCTCAGCAATTTCATATCGCCGCCGAGATGGCCGAAGGGCTTACCAACCTTCATATCATGAAAAAGCTGAATCTGACCAAGGTGCAGTTTAAAAAACAACTGGATTCTATTCTCCGTAAGCTCGAAGTTCGAACCCGCAAGCAAGCCATAGTATCTATTAATTATTTACATCGGGTACTCAACGCCACCACAACGACTCTGCAGTAATTCGATCTAACCAAATCTATTCACTCGTACCTTTGTTCATGCTGTGCTTGCGTGTTTTTTCACGCAGATCTGGCACTCGTTTTTCGCGAAATGTCTGCACAATGACGTATATGACCGGGATAAACAGTAGAGTTAGCACCGTAGAAAAAATCATCCCGCCCATCACTGCTGTTCCTAATGATTGGCGCCCTGCTGCCCCTGCACCCGACGCAATCACCAGTGGAAAAATGCCCGCCACAAACGCCATTGCCGTCATTACGATCGGGCGTAGACGGGTATTACAGGCATAGATCACCGATTCGACAATATCTGCACCCTCTGCATATTTATCGTTGGCAAACTGCACAATCAAAATGGCGTTTTTGGCTGCCAGACCAATCAACATAATCAGAGCAATTTGACAGAAGGTGTCATTTGCGAGCCCGCGTAGCGACTGAAACGTCAGTGCACCCAATACTGCCAAAGGAATCGCGAGAAGAATCATTAAGGGCAACAACCAGCTCTCGTACAACACGGCGAGAATAAAAAATATCGCTAACAGCGACAGTGCAAAAATAATCGGCGCTACATTGCCGGCCTTTTCTTCCTGATAAGCTGTGCTAGTCCACTCGAAGCTAAAGCCATTGCTGAGCAAGTCTTCCGACATACTCTCCATCGCCTTGATCGCCTCACCACTGGTATAACCTGGTGCGGCTGAGCCGATAATATGCGCAGCATTGTATAGGTTGTAACGTGATATCGAGCTAACCCCCGCACGGTAATCAAAATCTACCAAGTCTCGAACAGGGATCATATCGCCATCGCTGTTACGCACATAGATGGAATCTAGGGCCGTCTGATCATTACGCTGATCTTTCTCAGCCTGTACATAAACATGATATACCTGACCGTACTTGTTGAAGTCATTGACGTAGTAACCGCCCAGGTTGGCATGCAACGACAAATACAAATCACTCAGTTCAACACCCTGGCGAAGCACTTTTTCACGATCGATATCCAGATAGAGATTCGGGGTATCGACTTTGAACGCTGAAAACAAGGTATCGAGCTGCGGGTAATCACGTTGGGCAGTGTCTACAATGCGTTCGGTATTGCTATATAGGGCCGTTAACCCCTGCGCCGCACGGTCTTCGAGAATATACTCAAAACCGCCAGCGGCAGACAACCCATTGATCGGTGGCGCGTTAAGTACGAGATATTCAGCAGCATCTAACCGCTCTAGACGTTCTTCTGCCATGGGAATAACATCAAATACCGATACATTACGCTCACTAAAATCTTTTAGGTTAACAACTACTAAACCATCGTTAGTATGACGAGTAGCGGTCAAGATACTAAAGCCGGCGACCGTTACCACCCGATCAATATCAGGGAGCTTTTTCATTTCAGCAGCAACATTCTCTAGCGCCATCTGCGTTCGCTCTAATGTGCTGCCCTCGGGTAATTGCAGATTGACGTAAAAGAACCCCTGATCTTCTGTTGGAATAAATCCGCGCGGCACCGTAATCAGTAGCATTACAGTCACCGATATTAGTGCTAACAAGGTAATACACATCATCACGGGCCGACGAATCACACGCTTTACCACACCATCGTAATATTCGAGCAATATGTCGTATGCACGATTAAACCAATCAAAAATTCGTAATGGTTTTTGCGTCGGACCATGACTCAACATAAAGCTGGCGAGAGAGGGCGTGAAGGTCAGTGCGTTAATCAACGACAACCCCAACGAGCACGCAATTGTCAGTGCAAATTGCTGATACAACTGCCCGGAGATCCCTGGAACAAAAGAGGCTGGAATAAACACCGCCATCATCACCAACGTTGAAGCGATGATCGGCCCCCGCACTTCGTCCATGGCCTTAACTGCTGCCTCCCGCGCCGGCAAACCGTCAGTACGCATAATGCGGCTGATGTTCTCAATAACAACAACCGCATCATCAACCACCAGACCAATCGCCAGAATCATGCCAAATAAACTCAGCATGTTGATCGAAAAACCGAGGAACCCCATCAATGCGAAGGTTCCGATCAACGACACCGGGATCGTAACAAGCGTAATCAGGGTTGCCCTGAGATCCTGCAAAAATAGATAAGAGACCAATACAATCAGCAACAAAGCGGTTAACAAGGTCAATGCGACTTCTTTAACGGCGCTTTTAATAAACCCGCTTGAGTCTCTCGCAATCCAGTAATCGAGACCTTCTGGAAATTTCGCCAGCTCGGCATTCAGAATAGAAAATATTTGATCGGCAATATTCAGCGTATTACCAAACGGGAATTGATTCACTTCGATACCAATGGAGTTTTTGCCGTCCACCTGCAGCAAGGTTGAATAGCTCGACGACCCCAACTCAACTTTGCCAATATCGCGGATATAGATAAGGCTACCGTTATCGGCACGCGACACAACAATATCTTCGAACTCGCTGGGTGTATCCAGCCGGCCTTTAGTGTGCAGAGTTAAGGCGACAGTTTGCCCAGGCTTGGTGGGTACTCCCGCCAACGACCCAACTGCCGCTGGTGTATTTTGGTCAGTAATGGCATCAATAACATCATTTACTGTGAGGTTATAACCCGCAAGTTTTTGCGGGTTAAGCCAGATCCGCATCGCATACGTTCTATCGCCCAACAGGTTGGCAGACCCAACCCCGGGAATACGCCGTATGGGGTCGACAATATTGATCGAGGCATAATTACTGACGTATTCAGGGGAATAACTGCCATCCGCAGATACCAGGTTTACAAACATGACGAGGTCTTGGGTGCCCTTTTGAACATTAATGCCGTTCTGTATGACCTCTGCTGGAATATAAGGATAAGCAAGCACTACTCGGTTCTGCACATCTACTGCAGCAATATTGAGGTCGTACCCTACCTCAAACGTCACATCGATAGTCATATTGCCACTATCGTTAGACGTACTGGCAATACTCACCAGGCCTTCAACGCCATTAATCTGGCGTTCGATCGGTGTAGTGACGGCGTCCACCATGGTTTCAGCATTTGCCCCGGGGTAGCTTGCGGTCACTCGCACAACCGGTGGCGTGATATCAGGATATAAAGCAATCGGCAGGATCGGCAATGCAATCAACCCGGCAACAATCATCATGATGGCAATAACAATCGCTGATATCGGGCGGTCTATAAAAAATCGAGTCAACATCAGTTATCACCCCGATCAAGATCGACCGAATAGGGCCTATGTGATATCGCTTGCTGCAAGATATCAATCATCGGCAGATTAGGTTTGACCTTATGTGGCTTTACTTTTTGACCAGCGCGCACTGTGCCTAGTCGGCTAGCAAGCACACGATCACGCTGCTGTAACCCGGATACCCGTGTCCATGGGCTAAAAACTTCATGCCGCTTAACGCTATGGCGAATGATGCGGTTGTCTTTATTGATCAACCACACAAAACTACCCAGGCCATCGAGTAAAATACTCTCGGAAGGCACCATCAGCTGACGTTCTTGAACACCAAACTGTAGGGTGAGCTTACCAACTTGACCGGGGTACAACAGCAAGCTGGAATTCGATATCAATCCACGCATTTCAATGGTTCCCGTCGTTGGATTGACACCTCGATCAATAAAATCCAGTTGCCCGGAAAAACGAATTGGATGTTCACCCTGCGTTTCAAAAACCAACGGCATAACAGGGTTTTTATGGCGTGCAGCCATCAACGTTTGAAGGTATTTCGACGGTACATTGAAATACACATACATAGAATCTAACTGGGCAATCGTGGTTAACACGGTTGCAGCAGTGCTGTTGAGTTCCCCAACTAATTGCCCCGGGTAATAGAGAGTGCGCCCCATCTTTCCGGCAAATGATGCACGCACTTCAGTGTATGTCAGATCCTGTCGAATTCTACGCAGGTTGGCATTGGCCTGATCAAGGCTACCCAAGGCACTTTGATAATTCTGACGTGCCTGATCCAGTGTATCTTCTGAGGTCGAGCCGAGATCTACCAATCGTTGATAACGCGTAAATTCAATTCGGCTCTCAGCCACTTCAGCGACAGCCTCATCACGTCGACCGGTGGCCCGCTCCAATTCAGCTTGATTAACCACTGCTTCGAGCCGATATAACAAATCGTTTTGTTTCACCATCTGCCCATCGGTAAACACAACCTTTTCGATAAAGCCCCGCGTACGGGCAACAACGTCAACGGTTTGCCGAGCGGCAGTCGTTGCACTGAATGAAAGCTGTTGAGGCACCTCTGTGACCAACGGCTCGATATACCCTGCTGTCACAGTTTTTTTAATTGCCTGAGGTGAAGGTTTTGAGCAAGCAGTTACCGCAAAAACAGAAAGAATGGCAACAATCCGAATTGACCTCAGAAAGGGACAGAGATGGCTCAAAAACCGCTGCAGGAACGCGACGTCAACTGCCGTCATGAAATAAAAACCTCATCCTTGAAAAGTCGTCGACACAAGACGCCGAACGCACACCCCTAAAAGGTAGGTTTCAACTTGGGTTTACGCAAAGCGTCATGGACCTTTTGAAGCGTATGCTCTTTATCATTGCAAGACAGATGCGAGGCTGGTAATTTCCTCGCCATAAAAATATTGGGGCGTTGAAAATGCTGTATTGGGTAATTCGCCAGACAGCCGTCGACAAATACTCTCAACAAGTCGTTCCGGCTTAAGGCCGCCCCTGACAACAATAATTGTCGCGAAAATCGGAATATCACCATGCACTATCTTAAAAAAATGGCTTATCCACTGGCGCTGTCAGCAATGATCGCAAGCCCGACAATGCTCGCCAATCCGATCATAATCGGTGCAGTTGGCGATAGTATGACGGACGAATATCTAGACACGGGCACTAACGCAAACACCGATATTGCTGCCTACAACTGGGTTGAAATCCTTGCGGGGCTTCGTGGCCAACATCTGAACTTTGGTGAATATCGTCCCACGCTCAAAAACGGCTGGCCAGATCACCGCGCGGCGGGCTACCAGTATAACTTTGCGAAAGTTGCCGCTACCGCATCTCCTGCAGCGAGGGTCTCGCTGGATTTGTGGATAACGACGTACGATATGCCGATCGATAGTGCAGCAATGGAATCTACCTATGTAGACGACCAAGTGACTGGGTTACTGAATGAACCCGTCGAATTCGTGGTCGTCGCTGCCGGCTCTAACGATTATTTTTTTAAATCTAACGACATTAGCTTGTTCGGAAACCCGTCAAGAAACGATGAGGCTGTCGATCAAAAATTCGCAGACGATGTTGTCAGCAGCCTGATACGTCACGTTGATCGCCTGCAGGAAAAAGACATGAAAGTCCTGTTAGCTTATATTCCAATGGGTACGGCCGGCGGTGCCGATAAAGCCATTCTAGATTCCATCGTCTATGCCAATAAGACACTCGAAACCGCAGCCCTGAAACGCGGTATTCCTATGGTAAAAATGTTTGATTTCGCCAAAAACAAAGACGGCGGCATCACTGTCGGAGACGTTACCGTCGCGCTGAAAGGCGTGGCTAAATCTGCAGATTTAGTTCCTAAAGGCACACAAGGTGCAGGCAAGTGCCGTTCAGACGGATTGTGCGCTGGGCCAACACATAAAAGTCATTTCATTGCCGATGACGAGCTACATCCAAATACCTTGGTACAAGCGCAAATGGCAAATCAGATACTTAACGCGTTAAATCAGGGATACCAACTGAATGTACCTCTGCTCACCGAAGAAGAAATGTTAAGCCTGACAAATCGTTCTGCACTGTAACCACACACATTTAAATACGAAAAAGCCGTTACTGCGTTTGCGACGGCTTTGCGGGTTGGGTTTTCACAAACGGCTGAACCGGCAATTTCGGTGCCGTGGCCTCCCTCGCTCGTACAGCCAAACCGGGATAAAGTGCGGGCATATCGCCATAGACAACCCGATCGTCTGGGTTTAATCCTTCAATTCGATACCACGCTTGGTAAGGCTCATGCCGCTTAATGGGTGCGCGTTTTAATTGTTTCTTTTTGTCAATCAGGTAGACGAAATAACCATTAAAATCCTCATGAATCGAGGACTTCGGCACCAACATAGCGTCTTCCTCTATACCTGTTTGGATATGTAAATAACCAAATTGGCCAGGAAACACATGTAAATCCGGGTTTTTCACCAGTGCTCGCATTTCCAACGTGCCTGCTGCCGTATCAGCTTGGTTGGCAATAAACTCCAACTGACCAGACAAACGCACCGGTTGATCTGACGAGACAAAAAACTGCACCGCGAGTGTGCCCTGTTGTTGCCGTGCTTCAACAATTTTTTGGACCAAGTTTGTGGGCACATGCAGGTAAACGTATAACGGATCAAGTTTCGCCAGGGAGGTAAGAACTGTCGTACCAGTGAGGTTATCGGGGTCTACCAATTCTCCAGGATAAAGCAGTGTTCTGCTTAACCGCCCGGAGAACGGTGAGATAATGCGCGTGTACTTGAGCTCTTGCAACGCTTGAGTCAGCGAAGCTTCTTCTTGCTGACGTTGTGCTTTTGCGGATTGGTATTCGAGCCGAGCCTTGTCGACATTCTCACGGGAGGTCAGCTTTTGCTTCAGTAGCGTTTGCTGACGCTTGTATTCCAGCAAGGCCCGTTCAACTCTTGCATTCGCTACTTGCAGAGCACCTTGGGCTTCAGCCACATCGGCTTGGTTGTAGGTCTTCTCAACGACATAGAGAAGATCACCCTTTTTAACAAATTGGCCGTCGATAAAATTTAACGATTCGATAAAACCGCGGGTTCGGGCAACAATATCAACAGATTCATAAGGCGCAGAATTAGCCGCAAATCGCATCGTTTTTGGCACGGCCTGAATTAATGGCTGAATATACGGCGCATCCACCGGTTTTTGCTGATTGTCGGCCTGCTGTTTAGCTTGTTGTTTCTTAGCTGCTTTTACTGCATCCTTTTTCGCGTCTTTATCGTGCTCTTCTGCAGCGGCAAAGTGCGTCGTAACTCCAGCAACGACTATCAGCAGTATTCGGCACGCGCATGTACCTAATCGTTTGGCTACTTTGTCCATTCTCTTCAACATATCCTTGTTACACCGATAGCGACCTGAGTTTTTCGCCAATTAAGTAACTGGGCGTAGTGTTTCTCGACGGTCTTCAAAAAATACCAACAAGGTCGAACCACACGCACAATTGCGATATGCCTCGACAATAACACCGTCATCATCAGATGCCTGTCGCAACCCGGTTTGATGGGTACCGCTAGGTCGAGTATTTTTAAAAAATGCGTCTACATCCCGATAAGTGGCTCTACAGCAACTGCAGGATTTAGGGAATGATTCACCTTGATGTATGTTTAATCTGCCAAAATGCCCGCTCTCTAACATGACAATCTCCAGATAATTATTTTATTGCTGGTAATTCAATCATGACCAGAGGCTTGAGCAATGCTGGAGTGCAGTCGCCGCATTCCCTATACTCTGCCTCTTATTCCAATTCCCATTCAGTCTAGTTGGATAATGAACATGCTGCGATTCTTCACCCTTTTTATGGTCATCTCCGCTCTTGCTGGTTGCGCACAAGCGCCTTCAACGCCCGCAGACGCTAATCAAAATGATTTTAAATACAAGGATATTCAAAACGCGCGCCTGCAAATTCGAGTAACGTCGACACGCCCAGAGCTGCAAATTAATACAGAAACAGCAGCCTATGACATCGCTAAAGGCATCAAGAAGCGCTGGCCGGAAGTCACTTTATTGTATCCTGAAGACCTAACCGAGCCCGATGCAATACTGGTTGTCGTGATCAACGAATACAGTGTGGATTACAAAACACGCCCTGATGTGATTTATGTTCCCGACCCAGAATTAGCCGCTCGACGCGCCGAATACACGCTGCATGAGACAATCACACGCCTAGAAACCAACGCCACCTTGATTGCATTTCATAGTGGCACTCGACTTTGGGCGGGGGATTTAACCGTCGCAGATGTGGATGACAACCGGTTGGAAACTGGCTGCTTCAGCGAAAGCTGCCGACATACGGGCATTCAAAAGACAGTAACCTTCGATTTGATTAAAACACCCAATCAGGCATCACCAAACCCACAGTTTGTTACCGCAAAAACATTCGAACAGATGTTAATCGCATTAGGCAGTGATGTAGGCGATCAATGGCCGGACGCCAACTGCAGAGAGGATGGTTTGGGCAACTGCTTTGTTGATTCCTGGCGTAAGGCGTTTGCCCAGTAACGGGTAGGATTTAAATCAGCTGCCTGAGGGAGGCAGCAAAGCAATAAAACTTGCCATTCGACCAGTTCGACCGTCTCTACGATAGGAATAAAACCGGTCGAGCTCGGTAAACGTACAAAAATCACCGCCATAGACAGCAGAAATACCCGCCCGCGCTAAACGCAGTCTCGCCAATTGATAGAGATCTGCATGATACTTGCCAGCAACCTGCAGCGGTTTAAAGGCAGCATCTGCTTCTTTATGTTCAACAGGCCCGATATCCGCATCTGCCACAAACGCCTGCCGAACATCCTCGCCAACCTCGAATGCTGAAGGGCCAATTGCCGGCCCAAGCCAGGCCATCAAGCTCAGCTCCGAGTGACGTTGTTTAATTGCCGTTAGTGTATTTTCGATCACGCCCGCGGCAAGCCCACGCCACCCGGCATGAATGGCCGCAGCTACCGTTGCCGTTTCATCACAAATCAGCACAGGCAGGCAGTCAGCCGTCATCACCGCACAAACATGATAAGGCTTGTCGGCCCAGCAGGCATCGGCTGCCGGAGCATCTGACTGCGATAAGTCTTGTGAATTAGTCGCGGAAGCTTCAACCACTGAGGTGCCATGAACTTGATTTAGCCATTGCCAGTTGAAAGGGCTACCTACACCGGCAATACGCTGAACTTGAGCATCCAGAGCCTGTCGATTTGCAGTAACGGCCGCTGGCTTATCATTCACATGGTAAGCCAAATTATTTGACTTAAAGGGCGCGACACTAGCCCCGTTCATTCGCGAAGTACATCCTGCAATCACTCGATCAGCCAACGGCCAATCAGCAGTAATCACACTCATGAATGCTCGCGCTGATCACTAGCCATGGCACCGAGCAATGCTTGCATGTCGTCGGGCATATCAATTTCCCACTCACAATATTCGCCATCTTCCGGGTGATTTAAACCTAGGCGAAATGCGTGCAATGCTTGACGCGGAAAGCGCTGCAGCGCATGCGTGAACTCAGGTGACGAGGCTTTCGGAATTTTTGGGCGCCCAGCATAGGTTTTATCACCTAACAGCGGATAACGAATGTGCGCCATATGCACACGAATCTGATGAGTACGCCCTGTTTCAAGCTGGCAACGCACCAACGTATGCGCTCTGAAGCGATCGACTACACGGTAATGCGTGATAGCTTCTTTACCACCAAATGGGACCACAGCCTGCTTTTGGCGATCGCGGGGGTGACGCCCGATGGGTTCTTCTACAGTGCCTCCTGCGGTCATCACCCCCTGCACAATCGCATAGTACTGTCGGGATACCGAACGTTCTTGCAACTGCCCAATCAAGGAATGGTGAGCAGGCAAGGTTTTGGCGACCACCATCAGACCTGAAGTATCTTTATCTAATCGGTGAACAATGCCAGCACGGGGAATATTAGCTAATTCCGGTGCGTGATATAACAAGCCATTCATAAGTGTGCTGTCGGAATGCCCTGCCGCTGGATGCACAACAAGCCCAACGGGCTTGTTGATCACAATCAAGCTGTCATCTTCATGAACGATATCAAGGTCAATTGGTTGAGCTCTATCAGCCTCATCCTCAATTTCAATGGTGACATCCAGTAAAATCGCTTGCCCTTCAAAGACCTTATCCTTCGGGCGAGCCTTAGCGCCGTCTAGCGTAATCTCGCCGCTTTTAATCCATTGTTGCAGGCGCGAACGCGAATAGTCAGGAAATGCATGTGAGGTTGCCACGTCGAAACGCTCAAGATCATGTTCTTCAGAAACAACGGCTGTCAGGTGTATGTGTTCTTGCGTTGGCATAAAGGCCCTGTTTTTAGAGATTGCCGGTATTTGGGTTTAAAACGACTTTGTGATTAAATAGCCGTTATTCTAATGCAGATTAATAATAAAAGAGATCCATTCATGCGGAGCTTCCTCCTTGTTATCTTCAGCTGCCTGTTTCTGGCGGCCTGTGCAGGCCAATCCAAGAACCAGTTCGATAACCTCAGTGAAGATCAGCTTTATCAAAAAGCTCGCTCTTACATGGTTGACCGCAAGTTTAACAAAGCGGTCGAAGCCTATCAGGCGCTGGAAACACGTTTCCCATTTGGCAAATACGCTGAACAATCCCAGCTGGAAATCATTACGGCTTATTACCAATCGCAGGAATACGAAGCTGCAATTGCATCTGCAGACCGTTTCACACGACTGCATCCGCAACATCCGGAAGCGGATTATGCCTATTACTACAAGGGCCTGGCAAATTTTGATGCCAATCGGACCTTATTTGACCGCTTTTTCAACATGGATATGGCCAAGCGTGACCCCGGTACCGCACGTGACTCTTTCAACGATTTTGCCGAATTATTGTCCAAATACCCCGATAGCCGTTTTGCTGCCGACGCGCGCGGCCGTATGATCTTCTTGCGTAATATTCTTGCACGTCACGAAGTACACGTTGCTGATTTCTACATGCGCCGTGCCGCATATATGGCTGCTGTAAACCGCGGTTCATACGTGGTTGAGCATTTCCAGGAGACACCTGCCGTCGGTGATGCACTGGCCATTATGGTTCAAGGCTACAATGCCATGGGCTTACCCGATTTGGCAGAAGACAGCTTGGAAGTGCTGCGAGTCAACTTCCCTAAGCACCACTCATTGAAAAACGGCAAGTTTAACCCGGAATACACACTGAAAACGTCTGAGCTTCAAGCTGCTGAAGATGGTACTTCAGGTTATAGCCGTCCGAAGAACAAGCTTTAAGTAGTATCGTGTGGTTTAGCAAATACCTTACGGCTACATCAAGCGCACATAAAAAAGCGAACTATTTACGGTTCGTTTTTTTGTGCGTCTGCGCAATTTCCAGCAATGGCATATCATTGCCTTATTGGCACAAGTATCAATCGAACAGCACCAAAACGAAAACAAACCGCCGCCTTGTGTCCATTCCGTTTTACCCAAGATACAACACCAGCCAAAGAACTCACGCTCACCCTCATGGCATACGAGGAGCTTGCCATGTCCTATCAATCACCGCCGAGACAGCTTCCTAGACCGCAACATCTTCTTTGCTATCACGAAAAGTTGCGAAAGAGGAAGCAGAGCAACAATAATCAGCGCCTTGCCATGCATGAATTCTGGATTACCGGTGTTAACGTAGTAATTGAAATGAGGGTTTCGAAATCGCTTACTGTGGATACGCTCTTGTTCATTTTTTATGGATGAACCAAGGTCTACCGTAAAAGGTGGGTAGCATGCAGAATAGTCCTGCCCCCATTCATTTTTAGCAAATATCCTCATGAATTCGGCCTGAAGTTTTGGCGTTTCAAATTTGTAATTAGGATAGATTTCATCAGTCAAACGGAATAGCAAGCTGTATGCCGTCGGCGACAATACTGCACTGAATAAAACGAATACTCGTAATGGATGCAGACATTTATATTTAACGATAGTAAATGCCAACACAGGGCTCGGAGACCATTTCCCACGATACTCCGGTTGAACCATAACTCTCAACGTTCCCAGCGCGATCTTTCGGCCCGCAAAGTGTTGAGCATTTGCATCCATAGCGATAGCTTCTATGCCTACCGCTACATAACCAATGTATCGATCACCATCACATAACGTTTGGATCAGATTAACATCTCTATCTCGTTCAAAAACATTCTGGGTAAACCGCGATACATCAGCATTGTCAATCACACCTTCATGAACTTCCGCATGTAGTCGCCGCGCTAAGTGCTGCCGCTCAATCACTGAAAGAGAATTAATATTCACCAACTGCTGCTGTAATTTGTTTTGAGTACGCAAGTGTATTTCCCTCCCATGATTGCATAATGGTATCGAAATCACTTTTTCCATTTTGACAAGGAAAGGGGATGGGAGGAACGGGACGATTCAAGAACGAGCACAAAGGCTCCCAACCATCTCGAGTATCGAATATAAGCAGCCGTTCAGGCGAAAGGCTTGTCCTAACTTTTTCGATATGTTTTTCGTAGATATCTATGACATGCGATTTGTCTTCAATCGTTCCCTCGAATACACCATCTTTTATTAGTGCTCGAGTCATCGTACGATGCACCAAGGCAACAGAGTTTAGCGGTGTTTCTTGCAGTACCTTAAAGATGGTTCTGGAAATACTTTGATACCATTGCTCTGGATCCCTCACACTGAGTATGAATTTTGCCTCCGGGTAATAGCGAGATAGATCTTCCCAAAAATAAGCGACGGGCCAATCCACTCCAGCCTTAAAGCCTGAAAATATATGCTCCCATTCGATGTTTTTACCCCTAATTGCATTGTGCCAAATGACATCATGCTGAGGGCGTTTCATGGCTTCATACATATGGTAACAAGGGCCTTCGCCCAAATGTTCTAACGCCAGCTTTAGTGATACTGTTCCTGTACGGCCAAAACCGGCTCCAATTACCTGTAGTGTCATTCCATTTCCATTCTTAGTTATTACTTATTATACAAATCGCATACTGCTGCTGTTATGTGATTTGCTTTGAAACTTCACAACTGAACACACTTGTCCACTCCACTGTTGTGAACAACATCATCATATTGACGATGCTCTTATGGTTTCCTCAATGCGGATATTCCTTCGGCCCGGCATGCGCTCAGAAGTTTCATCGACATCAGTCACAAATGTGTTTCAAATTATCAAGAAATGATCAATGTCGGGCTTGTCGCTATCATTGGCGAAAGTGCTCGATATACCTGCGGCACATATGAAGCCTATAGCGTCGACTATTTAGAGCTGTTAGCTATCACTACGCCCATATGCTAACGCCCGCGAGTAATAGGCTTAAGCGCGTCGAAAGGAGTGGTTGTATTGGGCAACCGTAAAACCTGTAAAATGATAAACAGAGGAGGGGGAACTGGCGCTAGTCCGAACATCGGAGCATAGATACACGCCTGCACCAAAAAGGTCGTCATTTCACTTTTTTAGACTCAGCTCGCAAACCGACATAAAGTGATAAAACGTTATGAAGTGAGACGATTATTGATAATAAGAAAGCTAAGAGGGATAAAATACAGCAGCACACACTAACGATATAAACGTGTTTTATGCATACGCTGCTGACCATTCAAGATTTACTCGCCCGCGCGCCAACCATTGGTAATCGGGTAACGTCGATCTCTACCAAAACCACGTTTGGTAATACGTGTGCCTACTGGCGCTTGTCGGCGTTTGTATTCGTTAATATCAACCAATCGCGTTATACGATAAACCGTTTCTTTATCGAACCCGTCCGCAACAATTTCATCGGCGCTATAATCGCGCTCGATATAAAGCTCAAGCATACGATCAAGCTGATCGTATGGGGGCAGGCTGTCTTCATCAACTTGATCCGGTGCGAGCTCAGCTGACGGTGGTCGATCAATCACTCGCTGTGGAATCGCATCGGCATCGCCACATTTTCGTGCCATATTATTACGGAACTGGGCCAATTCATACACCAACGTCTTCGGCACATCTTTCAGCACGTTAAAGCCACCGGCCATATCGCCATAGAGAGTTGAATAACCCACCGAATTTTCTGATTTGTTACCCGTTGTGGTTACCAGATAGCCCTTCTTATTCGACATCGCCATCAACAACACGCCGCGGCAGCGCGCTTGCAAATTTTCTTCCGTAGTATCTTTCTCGGTTCCAACAAATTGATCCTCAAGCCCGCTCATAAAGGCGTCATACATAGGCTCAATTGCGATCGAGGCATAGTCGACGCCTAACGTCTCTGCCTGCTTCCCAGCGTCTTCTTTGCTCATTTCTGATGTCCATTTAAACGGCATCATGACAGACATTACACGTTCAGGCCCCAAGGCATCCACAGCGATGGCTAATGTCAGCCCAGAATCAATACCGCCTGATAACCCCAGCAGTGCACCTTTAAAACCATTTTTGTTGATGTAATCACGCAGCCCAATCACCAATGCTTGGTAAACACAGGCCAGCGGCGCCATAGGCTCAGTAACTTCGCCTTGATGCATAATGATTCCGCTGTCTGTTTTCTCTACAGCAACGGGTACCAGCGCTTCGCTGTAACCCGGTGCTTTGACACACAATGTTTGATCACCGCCAACGGCCATCGAACCACCATCAAAAACAAGTTCATCCTGAGCGCCAACAGCATTGGTATAAATGATACCCAGGCCAGTTTCTTCGGCACGCTTCTGCAGTAATTCCTGACGCTCGGAAGGCTTGCCCCGATGATATGGCGAAGCATTCAGGTTCAACAAAATATCAGCGCCAACCATCTGCGACTGCGCCGTAGGTTCCGGATGCCAAATATCTTCACAAATACTCAAACCAAAGGTAATTCCATTCAATTCGAACGTCGCCGCTTCATCACCCGCTGCAAAATAACGCTGCTCATCAAACACCTGATAATTGGGCAGGGCTTGTTTGTAGTAGGTATTAATAACCTTGCCTTGGTAGATCACCAAAGCGGCGTTGTAGAGCACGCCATCTTCAACAATGGGGGCGCCCACAACCATCGCTGCGCTCATTTCGCGACTAGCCTGTAAAAGCTCATCAAGCGCACGCTGGATACGTCGCCCAACACTTGGCCGCAATAACAGGTCTTCTGGTGGGTAACCAATGAGTGTCAGCTCCGGATACAGCACAATATCCGCCTGATGTTCGGCAATAGCCTGATGGGTGACATCGATGGTTTTACGAGTATTGCCACTAATATCACCGACCAAGGTATTAATTTGCGCCATGGCTATGATTGTCTGGGGCATAAATTTGCAATCCTGCAGTAAAAAAGCGCTATTGTCGGTGATTTAACGCGTCGAATAAAGCAACATGGCGCTAAATTTTATACACTTACCGCCGACATTTTCATTCATGAACCCGATGTGGTGACCATGACTAAACTGCACGCTGATACAATGAACAAACCCGGACGCAGAGGCATTAAACGTATGCTCTTTGCTTTTTACTACTCTTTTAAAGGGTTTCGTGCGGCTTGGCAGTATGAAGCTGCATTTCGCCAGGAGCTTACCGCCATGCTGGCCATGCTGCCGCTGGCATTTTGGCTAGGTGAGACAGCTGAACAGCAAATCCTACTGATCGCTCCCTGTATTCTTGTGGTGATTGTTGAATTAATTAACTCTGCCATCGAAGCCGTTGTCGATCGCATAGGGGTAGAAAAACACGAACTATCAGGTCAAGCCAAAGATATGGGGTCTGCCGCGGTATTGTGTAGCCTGTTACTGGTGATGATCAGCTGGGGAATGATCGGCTGGCAGCGCTTCGGCATGGCGCTGACATCCTAAGAGAATACCGCAGATATTGTTAATCGATATTGTATGCCGCAACCTGATTGCGACCATCGCGCCGCGCTCGATACATGGCAGTTTCAGCAAATGTGTATAATTGCCACTCATCACTGTTGTTGGTTTCTGAGCTGATCAAACCGATACTGGCAGTGATACTAATCTGCTTTCCCTTCTCAACCTGAAACTCAACATCGCTGACACATTTAAGAAAACGTGCCGCAGCGATATTCGCTTGCCCCTGAGAACAATCCGTCAGCAAAATCACAAATTCTGCCTCACCCACTCTCGCGATAATTTCATCTTTTCGCGCAACACCACTAATGGCATTCGCGATCAACTTCAGCGCACTGTTACCAACGCTACGCCCATACAGGCTGTTAATGTCAGAAAAATGATCAAGGCTTAGATAAATTAGTGCAAAATGCTGTCGTAACCGGCCGGCACGTGCAGCTTCTTCTGGCAGTCGTTGCTTGAAAAAGCGTTCGTTGTGGAGCTCAGTCGCCTCATCGGTAATCGCCAATGATTCCAAATGCATCTCATTGGTACCGACATAAAACCCGAAACTAACAAATGCCAGNGCTGAACCAACAAACATATACCAGTAAACCAGGCTATCTTCACGGATTGTGGCATATACATCGATACCCATCAGGTACTGCAATAGCATCCAGCCGATCGGTGCCAAAGCAGCTAGAACAAGGGCCTGGGTAACCCGTAAAATACGTTTATCGACAAGTGTCATGGTAATTATCGCCCTTCCTGGACCTCTCTAAATCTCGTGTATATCCTGCTCATCCCTTAAGGATCTAATTCTTGTTATTATTATCGGAACATTCACTATTCCACAAAGTGCGTTGATATGCCAAAAGTTCAGATCGAATTACCCGACAACTTCACCTTTTCAACAGAATTAGATGTTCTAATTCAACATATCAATCGGGCAAATCACCTAGCCAATGAACACTTGATAGCATTGCTGAATGAAGCACGGACGCGTTATTGCGAAGCCCTGAAAACTGCCGGCGCCGATATTGATTTCCGCCAGTTTATCAATGCGGACCTTGCCGTTGTTTACCAATCTGAGGCTAAATACGGCGAACGCCTGTGTATTCAGGTACATGCTCAGGATTTTAGCCGCTATGGCTGTGATTTTGTTTATCGGGTGACCGAAATACAAAGTGGCCGTCCGGTTGCCATTGCCAAGACAGCAATGTTGCAATTTGACTATGAGAATCAAAAACTTGCCCCGGTTGATGCGGATTTTGCGGCAAATTTTCAGCGTCTTTGATAACTAATGCCGAAAATACCATCTAATCAGCAGGTAAACTCGGCGAAACGACGAAAAGTATTGACACCATACCCGTAAATCTGAATAATTTGCGGCCTTAATTTTCTAATGTACATCTTTTGAGGACAATTCTGTGGCTAATTCTCCACAAGCAAAAAAACGTGCTCGTCAAGCTGATAAGTCACGTGCTCATAACGCCAGTCAACGCTCGATGGTTCGCACCTACGTGAAGAAAGTCATCGCTGCTATTGACGCAAAAGACGGCCAGGCTGCACAAGACGCATTCAAAGCTGCCGCTCCTGTGATCGATCGCATGGCTGACAAAGGCATCATTCACAAGAACAAAGCTGCTCGTCTTAAGAGCCGCCTGAACAAGCGAGTTAAAGCAGTAGCTGCATAAGCTATTGAATCTACGCTATTTGCACATTTTACGTGCAACAAAAAGCAGGCTTTTAGCCTGCTTTTTTTATGCCTGTTATTTACACAACCCGCCAATCAAGCTTAAGCCCTAAGACTCTCAAACCAAGCCTTACGATCTGCCAGAGATTGCTGATTCGAGTACAATAGCGTTCCCAGACACTCTCCTGCAATAACACGCTCAAGCACACGATCAATACGCCCACCAACAATCACCGTATCCGCCCCCGTGCAGGCCGCCAGATCAGCAGCCTTAACCTTGGTCGACATACCGCCACGCCCGAGCTTGCCGCCATCACCAGCCATCACAAGCAACGCCTCATCACCCGCCTCCGCCTCATGTATTACTTTCGCATCAGACACCTTACGCGGGTCCGCATCATACATGGCATCTTGGTCGGTCAAAATAATCAGGGTATCGGCTTCAACAATATTTGCCACCATAGCAGCCAGCGTGTCATTGTCGCCAAATTTGAGTTCATCCGTTGCCACCGTATCATTCTCATTGACGATAGGAATAGCCTGCCAGCCCAATAAGACCTTAAGCGTCTCACGCGCATTATTGAATCGCACAACATGGGTCAAATCATCATGCACAAGCAATATCTGCGCAGAAGCAATACCATATTGGTTAAACTCAGATTCGTAGGCCTGCACCAACCCCATCTGGCCAATTGCAGCAGCCGCCTGAAGCTCAGGCAGGCGCTCTGGACGCTCAGCCAACCCCTGACGAACAAC
The DNA here is from genome assembly GCA_902705835.1 of BD1-7 clade bacterium. NCBI lineage: Bacteria > Pseudomonadati > Pseudomonadota > Gammaproteobacteria > Cellvibrionales > Spongiibacteraceae > BD1-7 clade bacterium. The sequence goes on along the minus strand of CACSIN010000006.1, from coordinate 94,289 downwards.
GCCCTCAGCAACCGCCCCAGAAGACACAAGAAGGATTTCTATGCCCTGCTGACGCAGCGCAGCCATCTGCTTAACCCAACTTGCCATCGCGTGCCGGTCTAGCCCCTTACCGTCATTCGTTAACAGCGCACTACCGATCTTTACAACCACTCGTCGGCTGCTTGCGAGTTTTTGTCTTTTGTCACTCACTGATGCCACTCACTTAAAAATCCCATCTAAGATTAGTCGCCTACCTAGCGATTAGTCACGAACGTAAGACACTTCGACATCAAATTCATCATCATCCCAATCATCGTCGTCGTCACCTACCAGCTCTTGACCCTGCTCACGCTTAAGCGCCGCAGCCCGCAAGATACTGTCACGCCCCTCATCCTGAATAAGGCGCAAACGCTCGAGTTGATCTCCAGCAAAGTCTTCGTCTTCCATGTTTTCACGAAACTCTTCAATCACATCCATCAAGTCAAAGACTAGCGGCTGAGTACCCTCTCGATTGATCGCTGAAATACTATAAACAGGTCCCTCCCAGCCCAATGCATCAATAACCGCCTGCTTGCGCGATTCACGCTCATCTTCAGGCACCAAATCCATTTTATTCAATACCAAAAACCGTGGATGCTCAGCTAGCGTCGGACTAAACAATGCCAATTCAGACGCAATGGCAACTGCCTGCTCTGCCGGATCACCTTCATACGGCAACATATCAACAATGTGCAGGAGAATTCGCGTACGCATAAGATGCTTAAGGAAACGAATACCCAGGCCCGCGCCCATAGCAGCGCCTTCAATCAAACCTGGAATATCCGCAATAACGAAACTTCGATGATTATCAAGACCAACAACACCCAGATTGGGTGCCAGTGTCGTAAACGGGTAGTTAGCTACCTTGGGCTGAGCACCAGACACCGCGCGAATAAGCGTAGATTTACCCGCATTCGGAAACCCTAACAAACCAACATCCGCAATAACATTCAATTCCAGACGAAGCGAGCGCTCCTCACCCGGCGTACCCGGCACGGTCTGACGCGGCGCACGGTTGGTGCTGGATTTAAAATGCACATTACCCAAGCCACCACGACCCCCCTTGGCTACAACCAACTCTTCCTCATGCGCCGTCAACTCTCCAATGAGCTCTTGCGTGCTGTCATCATAGGCACAAGTACCCACCGGCACGACCATGAAAAAATCTTCACCAGCCTTGCCCGAGCACTGACGCCCTTTCCCACCCTCACCACCTTGGGCACGATAAGCCTCTTGGTAACGGTAATCTGATAACGTATTCAGGGATTCATCAGCTCGCAGAATGACACTACCGCCACGACCGCCATCACCGCCGTCAGGCCCACCTTTAGGGATATACTTCTCCCGGCGAAAGCTCATACAGCCGTTTCCGCCTTTACCGGCAAAGATATTTACGATTGCCTCATCTACAAATTTCATGGATCAGCCCGACTTAATAATCAAAGACACCGGAATAACACCGGCAACAAACACAAAAGCCCCATCAGCTATAACTGACAGGGCTTTCGTTGAAATCAAAAGTGTTTTGCTTTCTGGCTATTAGCGCTTAAGCAACAACAGAAACGTATTTACGATTCTTATCACCTTTGGTTTCAAATTTCACAACACCAGGAACGGTTGCAAACAAAGTGTGGTCTTTACCGATACCAACACCTGAACCCGCATGGAAACGTGTGCCACGCTGACGAACCAAAATGTTACCTGCCACAACGGCTTGACCACCAAAGCGCTTAACACCAAGGCGTTTGCTTATCGAATCGCGACCGTTATTAGTACTACCACCAGCTTTCTTATGAGCCATGATCTACTCTCCTAAATTCTCTACCGTGACTAATTAAGCACTGATTCCAGTAATCTTAATCTCTGTGAACCACTGACGGTGACCAGCACGCTTCATGTGGTGCTTACGACGTTTGAACTTGATGATGTTCACTTTCTTATGACGACCATGACTAACAACCTCAGCAGTCACTTTAGCGCCTTCAACAGTAGGAGCACCGATTTTAACATCTGCGCCTTCGCCTACCATAAGAACTTCATCAAACTCGATAGTGCCTTCAGTAGCAACTTCAATTTTTTCAAGCTTCAGCGTTTCACCTTCAACCACTCGGTGCTGCTTACCGCCACTTACGATAACTGCGTACATATGTATTCTCCAAAGTCGGCCTGCTTGCTGGTTAATAGAGGTTGATTTAAAGGGCAAGTCCAGGCACTGGCCCGAAGCCAGATTTTTCAGGGAGCGAATTATACGAGACTCGCCTTCATTACGCAACCCATAACAGCGATTCACTGTCGTACCGGAATCTCGCATATCCCGTGCCTTGTGGCCATACTGCAACGGCTAATTCTTGACACTGGATAAGCGTGCCCATAGCATTTGCGGCACAAACGAAAAATCAACACCCAAAATTGGTATAAGATCGGGTCTTAAATACGGTAAAAACACGCATTACGATGCAAATAGTCGCTTATCGCACCTGAAATTAGCGTGGCACGTAAAGTGAGTACCCCGCAGACCCATAACCGAATTGCCGGTTTCACTGACTTAAATAAGCAGAACCTATATAAATGCAGCATATACAGGAATTAGTCGCTGAGGATTTTAGCGCTGTTAACCAAACCATTCTTGATCAGCTCCATTCGCGGGTCGGCCTGGTTGAAAACATTGGCCATTACATCACCGAAGCTGGCGGCAAACGGCTACGACCATTGATCACCCTGCTGGCAGCCAATGCTCTCGGTTACAAAGGCAACAAGCATATTGAACTGGCAGTGGTTATCGAGTTCATCCATACAGCCACCCTGCTGCATGATGATGTTGTGGATATTTCCAGTTTGCGCCGCGGCAGACCAACGGCGAATGCCAATTGGGGTAATGCGCCAAGTGTTCTTGTTGGCGATTTCATCTACTCACGCGCATTCCAAATGCTGGTCGCCATCGGCGATATGGAAATCATGGCGCTGCTGTCAGATACTACCAACCAGATTGCTGAAGGCGAAGTACTGCAGCTGACCAAAGCCGGCGACCCGGATTGCAGTCGAGAAGAATACCTGCGTGTTATCCGCGATAAAACGGCCATTTTGTTTGCTGGCGCCCTTAAGGGGGCAGCAATTATCGCCGACCAGCCCGAAACCATTCAAGTCGCGCTCTACCAATACGGCTTGGACTTGGGAATTGCTTTCCAGCTAGCCGACGACGTGCTTGATTACGAAGGCGATGCCAAGGTAATGGGGAAAAACGTTGGCGATGATTTATCTGAGGGCAAACCAACTCTGCCTTTAATATATTCAATTGAGCAAGCTCAAAATGGCGAAGCTGATATCGTTATCGAAGCTATCCAACAGAAAAGCGCCGAAAACATCAGCGATATTCTTGAGCTTGTACAATCAAATGGGGCGCTGGATTATACCCGTGAATTTGCCCAAAAATACGTCGACAGTGCACGCCAGCAGCTTAACGTACTGCCGGAATCACCATTTAGAGACGCACTAGAACAACTGGCTGGATTTGCCGTCAATCGAAAGGCCTGATCTCTCTAAGAGATCATAAGCTTAAGGCTGACGAATAATAAACAACAGCTAAAGACGCTGTGCAGATTCAGCCTAGACAAGATTTCGAACTCCTCGAAAACAACTCTGACGATCGTTCGACCTATTTTGACATGGCACCGGCAGCAAATATCCTTATAATCAACGGGGCCATGTTCATGACGACTCGGCCCATTGATTACAAAAACAGCCAAGATGAAAAGTAAATCTACAGATAACAAACTTAGTCGGGACGACATCATTGCAGCTGTCGCCGAACTCATTGCCGAGCAAGGTCTTGAAAACCTGACAATGCGGAACATCGCACGTCATGTCGGTTGTTCTGTCGGCACCCTGCCACACTACTTCGATGGCAAAGACGATATTGTTATTGCAGCGCTAAACTGGTCAAACGAACGGATTTTCAGCCGATTAGGCAGTATGCCATTGGATGAAATGCGGCTTGAATACCTCTACCCACTGATCAGCACCGCCATGCCAATAGACCAGCAATCGGATATCGAATGGCGCGTACGCCTGTGCCTGTGGGACTACGCCGTGACCAATGAAGATATGCGCAGCAAGGTCAATGACATCAATGAAACCGTGACTGAGATGCTGACGGGGTTACTGGTACACCTGCAAAAATCAGGTGACTTGACCGACAATCTCGACAGTGAAGTTACCGCGCTGACACTCTATCAGATGTGCATTGGCGGAGGCTTCAACATGCTCCACTACCCTATCGATCAACGCCAAAACAAACTCAAATCACTGTTTAACTACATCGAAAGTATCCGCCGCTAACCTTTCCCCTTTTTTAGTGTCTGAACCCTCAACCAAGGAGGGTAACACCAGTATCACGCGCTATCGGAAAACCCTGCTATGGTTAATTCCGTTACGGCTATCGACCACGAACAGCCGCCGATAACGCAACGATTCAACGGGTGAAAAAAGGACACAATCATGACTGCATCCCTCAAACGCGGCACAGCACTCCGAAACTCGCTAGTAGTTGCCGCCACTATCTTGGCTACCACCGCCTGCGTCAGCAATGAAAAGTACGATGATTTGCAAAAACAGTATGATGACCAGGCACAAGAACTCAAAGAATTGACCGACTACAACCAGCTTCTTGACCAAGAAATGGCAATTCTCGAAAACGAGCGAATCGAACTCAATCAGATGTTTCAGGAAATGCTCATTGCTGATCAGCTTGAAATGGAAATGCTCGCCAATGGCCTCAATATTGTTCTCCCTGAAGCCGTATTATTTCCATCCGGCGACGCGCTGCTGTCTGATAAAGGCAATGAAATATTGACTCGACTCGCCGATGAACTAAAAAACGTCGAATATCAAATTGTGATTACCGGTTATACCGATACTGTACCGATCGGTTCTAAACTCAAAGAACGTTATTCGTCGAACTGGGAGCTTGCTGGTGCACGCGCTGCCAATGTTGCCGATCTAATGGCTGGAGCCGGTATTCCCGCCAATCAGCTCGCTGCAGTATCATTCGGCGAAACTCGCCCGATCGCATCTAACGATACCCCTGAAGGTCGCGCCAAAAATCGCCGAATAGAAATTCGACTACGCCCGGTTATTGCAGATCAGCCAGCGTCTCACGCCGGCTCTATGATCGAAGATTCCTAACTCACATGCGCGCCTACACACAAGTGTTGTGCGCGCATCTAGCTGCGCCTTTATAATTACGGGAGCCTCTAAAAACGTAGGCGGCGCAGCGCTGGCGAGGCAAAATTCGATGAAAACGGGCGGGGCCGACCCTCGGGTTTATGTGCAATAAATGACCGATTTGATTTGATTTGATTTGATTTGAATTTTAACGACGCCAGCGCAAGCAAGATAGTTTTTAGAGGTTCCCTTACGTCTAATCTCTATCTCTTTTGCCTGTTTTTTCGGCGTTTAATCAGCGCCTTTCTAAAAACGCTGCCACGGCATAACTCCAAAGCCGCTTGAAACCAATAAATGAGACACATTCTCATTAACACATTTCCTTGTGGAAAAAAACCCTTCCTCTTGAATATTCCGTGTTGTTCTAGTAATGTCCCGTCCGATTAAAATAATCGCACTAACCCTTTTACTTTTGGAGCTGCTGTAATGCCAAAAATCAATCGTTACGTTGATATCGACCAAGTAGAACGCGAAGCTAAGAAAGACTACATCGATCGTCACTCTGCTTTCGTCATCTGTGAAGACAATGCAGAAGCTGGCAAGCCTTTCAAAGTAACTGTACGTGTTGGCGATCAATACCAACACCCAGATGACAACGATCACTACATCTCAACAGTTACCCTGTACAACAAAGACACTAAGTTGGCAGAAGCCACTTTCTTTGCTGGCAGCCAAGGCGGTCAAGATGAGAAAGGCAACACCACTGTAACTTTCGACGTTGTTTTGGATAAAGACGCTGAATTTGTTGCTCACGCTTTCTGCACCAAGCACGGTCTGTGGGAAAGTGATGCAAAAGCCGTTAAAGTTGCTGCATAAGCTTTAGCTGTTTTTAGCAAGCGTCACCATGGCGCTTGCTTCCCCCGTTTTACCCCTCTTCTACTTGTGTTTTCCCCTCTTAATTATATTCCCCCGATATTTCTCATCGTCTAATCCCGCTTTTTAGATCGCTGTCTAGTGTCCGACATTCCAACCTTGTTAATCAACCTTTGACGTATCTATGTGTGTAGCTGCGTACGGCTGTACGCATCGCCTTTACTGTATTTTTCGGCGCGCATTTACCACATCGGATAAGCGTCAAAACAGAAACAACAGGCATAAAAAAACCGCACAAGAATGCGGTTTTCATAGCGTCATGCAGTTTCCCTGCTCTCAGCAATTATTATGCCGCGCGCAAAGCCGCAATTCGCTTTTCAAGCGGTGGATGACTCATAAAGAGTTCCATCATGGTTTGCCCTTTATTGATACCAAAGGCGGTCAGCTCACCGCGCAGTTCGCTAGGCTGAGACTGCCCTAAGCGCTCAAGGGCACCAATCATTTTTTGTTTGGATGCCAAGCTTGCACCGCCCTCGTCAGCTCGGTATTCACGCTGACGCGAGAACCAGGCAACAATAGTACTGGCCAAAATACCTAAACACAGCTCTAACACCATCACAACCCCCATGTAGGCAAACATACCTAAGCCTTCACCGTCTTCGCTGTCTTGCGCGACAACATTATTAATAACGCCAGCCGCCATTCTCGCCAAGAAGATAACAAACGTATTGAGCACGCCCTGAATCAACGCCATGGTTACCATGTCACCATTGGCAACGTGGCTGATCTCATGACCCAAAACAGCTTCAATTTCGCCCTCACTCATGGAATGCAACAAGCCGCTGCTCACAGCGACTAACGAATTGTTTTTACTGGGGCCAGTTGCGAACGCGTTCATATCCGGGGCGTCATAGATGGCAACTTCCGGCATGGCGATACCGGCCGCATTTGCCTGACGCTCTACAGTCGTTAACAACCATTGCTCCGCAGGGTTTGATGGCTGCTGAATAACTTGAGCACCGGTAGACCACTTGGCCATTTTCTTTGACATCATCAATGAAATAAACGAGCCGCCCATACCAAATACCAGTGCGATAACAAGCAACCCCGAGCTGGAACGGCTATCGACGCCAAGGACACTGAGCACAACACCTAACACCAACATGATGGCAAGGTTGGTAGCAATAAACAGAAAAACACGTTTCATTATTTGGTTTCTTCTCCTGATTAAAAAATTTTCCATCAACAATGGCAAGGTCACCAGCGCATGGGCAAAAACGGTATTTACACACGATTCGATATGGCTGGCTGAGTGTGGTTTATCCGGCTATGTAATCCATCAAGGTGACAATATCGGGTAACGCCCACACCTATAGTCTTATATTGGGGCTCAATCGGGCAATCCAAGTACACGTTTGGCAATAATATTCAGTTGAATCTCTGAGGTACCGCCACCAATCGTTTGAATCTTGGAAAACGCGAATTCGCGCGCTGCACGCTCTTCGTCTGTCGAAAATGATTGTAAATCTTCCCAACCGAGGCCTTTATTACCAAGAATCTCCAGTAACAATTCAAATTTATCCTGATAGGCCAATGTCATGGCATATTTGAGGATGGTCGATGCAATCGGAAATTCACCGGCTTTGATCTCTTCTTTGATTCGCAAGTTGGTTAGATCTAACGCGGCAATATCAATTTCATTGCCAGCAATGCGATCACGTAATGCCAAGTCATCAATACGGCCATTTTCGTCGCCCTGATAACGCTTGGCAAAATCCGACAACACGGGGTTGTAGTTGTCTGTCAGATCCGATTGCCCCATCATTTTACGTTCATGTTCCAACATACGCTTGGCGATCGACCAGCCGTGATTGGTTTCTCCGAGCAAATTCGCTGCCGGCACTCGAACCTGATCCAAAAACACTTCACAAAAATGCGATGCACCACTGATTAAACGAATAGGCCGCGTTGAAACGCCCTGGCTTTCCATATCGATCAACAACACACTGATGCCGTTGTGTTTGGATGCACTAAAATCTGTACGAACCAGGCAAAAGAGATAGTCAGATTTGTCGGCGTAAGAAGTCCAAACCTTCTGTCCGCTCACAACATATTCGTTGGTTTCAGTATCCAGCTCAGCCTTACACGACAAACTGGCAAGGTCCGACCCGGCCCCGGGTTCACTATATCCCTGACACCAGCGCGTTTTGCCCGCAGCAATATCCGGCAAGAAACGCAACTTTTGCTCATCGTTGCCAAACTCCATGATGGTAGGCCCCATCATCCAAATACCCAAGCTCATCAATGCAGGCCGGCAACCCGCTGTTTTAAAAGTATTTTTTAGCGTTTTTACCTGGTCACCATCCAACCCCGCACCGCCATACTCCTTCGGCCAAGACGGCGCCAACCATCCTTGCTCCGCTACACGTTCGAGCCAAACTTTTGCATCAGCATTCACAAACTGCTCCTTCCTACCGCCCCACACTTCTTCAATGACAGGCATGGGCGTGAACATTTCATTAGGACAATTATCGGCAATCCATCGGCTAACTTCCTCAGCAAAACTCATACAAACGTCCATCGTAATATTTCCAATATAAAGACATAAATTTGTGATAAAGGGATGTCATGATACCACGGTGACCTCAACAACCTGCCGCACCTTGCTGTTAATTCACTGACGCAACACTGCACGCATTGTGTTCAAATTTTCAATGGGTTACATTGCAACAATTGTCAGTAAAAACACGTCGGTCAGCAGCAAAGCAATCTGCACACCCAACGCGCACGACATTACTGAGTGAGAGAACGACACACAGAAACACTAATAATTGACGTTAGATGAACGCTAATTGTCTTTACGAACATCAAGCAGACAAATTGAATTACCCCGGATATGCCATACCGGGTTCGCAAAAAGTGGGATGACGTAACGTCAACACCATCAGGCACAAAAAACAAACGTAGAAGACGGACTTTCAGGAGACACTAGAATGAAACAACTCGGCAACCAAGACGCCGGTTTTGTCTATAACGAAACACCGACTACGCCCATGCATATTGCAGGGCTGGGTATTTACGATCAATCCACCGCTCCAGGTGGTCGCCTTGGTCACAAAGACATTATCAACTATGTTCAAGATCGCATCCATCTGGCGCCGATCTTCCGCTACAAATATGTTGAAGTCCCATTCAGTCTCGATAAACCTTACTGGATTGAAGACCCTGATTTTGATATCGAATTCCATATTCGTCATATCGCCCTGCCACAGCCAGGTGATTGGCGTCAGCTTTGTATTCTGGCATCTCGCCTGAATTCACGTCCTATCGATTTCAGCCGCCCGCTATGGGAAGCCTATATCATTGAAGGACTCGACAATATCGAAGGGCTACCAAAAGGCAGCTTCGCGATCATGGTCAAGGTTCATCACTCCATCGTCGATGGCGCATCTGGACAGGCTATCTTCGCTGCACTTCATGATTTGTCGCCAGACTCTACCCCCATGTCACCAGCAACACCCATGACCGTCGATCGTAAACCGACATCTGCTGAATTGATTGGCCGTGCATTGCCAAACTTGATGGGTCGCCCTCTCTCACAAACACGTTCTTTCTACAAAAAAGCACCGAATCTGGTTCGCCAGGCGATTCGCCTGTATCGCGGTGATCTGAAAAGCGGGGCTAAACTGCGTGTTCCTCAAACGCGTTTCAATCACAGCATCAGCCCGCACCGTGTTTTTGAAGGAACGTACTTCCCATTGGAAGACATCAAGTACATCAAAAATACCATTGGCCAAGGTACCACCGTCAACGACGTTATGCTTTCCATCATTGGCGGCGGTATGCGTAAGTACTTGGACAAACACGACGAGCTACCGGAAGAATCCATGTGTGCGATGCTGCCACAGGATATTCGCACCGAAGAAACTCGTGATCAGCAGGGCAACATGGTTGGCGGCATCTTTGCTGACATCCATACCAATGTCGAAGACCCTATCGAACGTCTGGTTTCTATCCACCAAAGCACCGATGAAGCGAAACATTTGGCTATGGAAATGGACACCGCAGCGGTTGTTCAGAATTACATGGGCGGTTTCTTCAACCCACGCATGGGCCGTCGCTTCAACAAGTTGATTCAGAACTCCAAAGTGATGGAACGTTTTGGCCCGTTCGCGTGTAATACATTGGCAACGAATGTTCCCGGCCCTGACTTCCCGCTCTATCACGCCGGTGCGCAAATGGTGGCATATTGGGGCATTCCGCCGCTGATGGATTGCCTCGGCCTTGGTCATGCCATCTTCAGTTACTGCGGACGCATATCGCTGTCGGCAATGGCTTGTCGCGAGATGATGCCGGATCCTGAGTTCTATGTTGAATGTATCGAAGAGGCTTACGAAGAGATTCTGACTGCCGCTAAAGACTACGAAGCAGAAGTGAAAAAGGCTGCGGTAAGTACGCCCGCGCCGAAAAAACGCACGGCTCGTAAGTCCTCAGCTAAAGCAACATCCTCTGCGAAAGTCGAAGCCACTGCCGAAACCGCTGAGACTGCAAGCGATGAGCCTGCAGCCAAACCGGCTCGCAAACGAGCTGCGAGCAAAGCATCAGCGACCAGCAAGCCCAAAGCAGCGCAAGAAGACGTTGAAACACTGAAAGAAACTGCCTAACCCTCCAGGGCTTTACCACAAGCCTATGTAAAACGTAGCCGGGAATACCCGGCTACGTTTTTTCATGCCTAACCATCACGCCGCATAAAACCATCTATCGAATAGCCTCAGCACAACAAAGAGCACCGATAGAACAACGGTAAAACAATCACTTAGTACACCTTACTCCGAGGTTTCACTTTATACCCTGCCTGACCTTGGGTATAATCTCCGGCCGCATATCTTTTGACTTTCCTGGCGTGGAGAAACATCTTGAACGCTTTCAATCCAGATCAATTCGATCAAAACGCGCTGCAGCAACTACAACGCCAACTTCGATCGGAATTCGAAACCCTGAAAAGCGCAGGCCTTAGCCTCGACCTGACACGGGGAAAACCGTCGGCAGATCAGCTGAGCCTGAGCGATAGCCTAGACGGCATTCTTGCGGGTAACTACAAGAGTGATAGTGGCACCGACACACGCAACTACGGTGGCCTTGATGGATTGCCTGAAGCCAAGGCTCTGGCAGCTCAAGCGTTGGGGGTTGATGTTTCTGACGTGCTGATCGGTGGCAACAGCAGCCTGACGCTGATGTACCAATCCATCCTGTTTGCTCATATGTTTGGTTTGAACGGTGAAGTATCTGCCTGGAAAAACGAAACCAAGGCCAAATTCCTCTGTCCAGTGCCTGGCTATGACCGCCACTTCAGCATCTGTGAAGATTTTGACATCGAAATGATCAGTGTACCGATGGACGACAACGGCCCGATCATGGATGAAGTTGAAAAACTGATTGCTAATGATACCTCGATTAAAGGTATCTGGTGTGTTCCTCGCTTCTCTAACCCAACAGGCATTAGCTATAGCGATGAAGTTGTAGATCGTATTGCACGCTTGGGTAACATCGCGTCAGATAACTTCCGTGTTTTCTGGGATAACGCCTACGCCATTCATCACATCAATAAAGATGCCGCTCCGATCAAATGCTTGCTTCAAGCAGCACGCGATGCTGGCTGTGAAGACTCGGTATTAATGTTCGGCTCAACATCCAAGGTGACTTTTGCCGGTGCAGGCCTAGCCTACATGGCCGCCTCTGCTAAAAATTTGGCGGCGTTTAAGAATCACTTGGGGATTGCGTCCATTGGCCCTGATAAAGTTAACCAACTACGTCACGTGAAATTTTTTGGTGACTTTGATGGTTTGCTGGCTCATATGGACAAACATGCCGCGCTACTGAAGCCCCGTTTTGATGCAGTATTATCGGCGCTGAATACCCATTTCGGTGACAGCGATGCGTTAACCTGGACCACTCCTGAAGGTGGCTACTTTGTCTCTGTTGATACACAGCAAGGCCTTGCTTCATCAGTGGTTGCCATGGCTGCAGAGCTAGGCGTTAAGTTGACACCTGCTGGGGCAACCTTTCCCTACGGCAATGATCCGGAAAACCGCAACATTCGCTTGGCACCGAGTTTTCCTACCGTTGACGATATCACCAAAGCGATGGAAATCTTTGTCTTATGCGTCAAGCTAGCGACAGTGAATGCCAAGCTGGCAGATTAACCAGCCGGTTGATCGTGGTTTCAGTCCGGCGATTAAAATCACTGACTAGCCCGCACACTGACCCATAAAAAAACCTGCTTATTGCAGGTTTTTTTATGGGTCTATCAAACGCACTGCCAAATCAACTGGGCGGCTCACCAACGGTTTGAACACCGCTACTGATCGCAGATTTATTGAAACGATCGGATGATACAGAAGCTTTCTGCTCTGGCGATTCATGGTGCCATTGCAGTGGCTCAGCCAGCGCTAGAAATTTAGGGTCTTCTTCGAACATCGCAATATCAAAAAGGTTGTCGATCAAACCTGCGACTAACAAAGGGTTGTGACCCGCTTTTCCCAATTTGGCGATAATCTCTCCAGGACGATAGGTTGCTTGTGCAACCAGTGGCAAAAGATCGGCTAAAACCGCAGAAACTTTCTCATTCTCTGATTCAAAAGTATGCTCAATACGCGCGTTAGATGCCGATCTCACTTCACCATCGTACATATGCAAATCAAGATCATGACGAAAGGCTAACGGCAAAGACGGATCAAGTGCATTAGTACAATGTTCATCAACCAATGATTGTATCGATTTCGCAAAATCATCGGCATCAGTGAACTGTCGCTCACCCAAAATACGATAGCCATTAGGCCAAACATCCGATGCAGCAACCGGGGTAACCATGCTGATTATCCGTTTCGGCATATTCACCAAAAATCCGGACACACATGCTATCGTGCTATCCCCCTCATTAACCTGACTTTTCAGTTTGCTGCCTTTATTGAATTTTTCTTGAGCGCGACCGGCATTCGACTTCTTACATTGTGTCGACTCTTTATTATGTAACACCAGCTCAACACCCATCATTTCATCTGCCGTAAACTCTTCATGCACTGCCTTGAGTGTTTTGAGGTTAAGCACGGAGAATCGGTTGGTGATATGTTGATAACGCTGGTACAAATCTATGATACGACGTGTCAGTTCGATATTCCTGAGCGGCACAGCTGTAGTCGTTTGCGGTAGATAGTTANGGGCACGGTAGTAATCCATCAGAAACTTATCGTAGTCGGGATTATCCATAGGGTCGGTAGCCCAGTAGCAAAACCCTGTTTGCATAGCCGTCCCCATCAATGTTTGACATTGCTGATGGATAGCTTGCCAAAGTGCAGCATTCTCTTCGCTATAGGGCCAGTAGCCATTAAATTTTTCGGCTGAAATACCGCAAAACCAGCAACCCACAGAACACCCGTCAGAAAGTTCGAAAGTAATTAACGGATGAACAATGTGGTGCCCAAGATGATAACCTAGCTGATTGTTAGTACGAATAATTTGACGCAAACGCCAGCGGTGTAATTTTGGACTGGCTTCTTTCGGGCCGCCCATTTCCTTTACGGTAGTGAGATGTGCGCGCAACTGGCGAATATACTCTGTCCACAAATGATGTTTAGGCCAGCGCTCTATCGCTTCAGGTAAACCTTTTTGTTCCAGAAAATTCGCATGGAACAACGGCAGAATATCCAGCGGATCAATATCACAACCAATCGAACGTGCTAGTGCCAATATGGCGTCAGCATCCTCGCATTCAGCAAAAGCATCACGAAACGTATTATCACCGACGATACGTTCCAAAAACCGTTTGATATGAGCCAAGTCATGGCACTGTTCGTCATTGAGCGAACTAAATAATGCTTGATACTGTTGCACATGGGGCGCGTTGGCGGCAGATTCCATGTAGCCTCCGTTGTTAGATGGGAGAGTTACGGTAGGAGAAAAAGATGTTCAGCTAACCAATACCGGCACAACAACCGCCTCAACTGCCGCTACCAGCGACGTCTCTACCGCAGCAGCTTCAGTCGTTTCAGCGATGACCGCTTCGGTGGTTTCCGATACAGCGGCTTCGGTTGTCGCCGCTGCAACGGTCTGCACCGCTGCCGCCTGAGTTGCGACTGCAACACTGGAAGACGAAGAATGCCCCTTACCCCCAGCAATGGCTTCAAGTTGCTCATCACTGAGCTCAATGTCAGCCTGAGTGCGAAGAAACTCTCTTGCGTCTTCAAGCGAGATCGAAAAGCCCTTGGACGCCGCAAAATCAACAACGGACTGCAAACCTCCAATCGTGTCCTGAAATTCCTCAAGCATCGTGGTGTCCGTTTTTAATGCTTCGAGAAAGTTTTCGATATGCTCTAACGACATAAGCCCATCCTCACTGATGAATAACCTACTAGACTCTAGTCGCTCTGATAGGTCTTTGGAAACTTCGACAAGGTGTAGTCGGGTTCGTTTCCTGCGGGTTAAACTCACAATACGGTCTGTGATGCAGTAATCGTCACGCTATCGGAGTCCATACAAGGAATACAAAGGAATTGCGGCCGCGACATCTTGCTACCAGCCATTCAAGGCTAAGTCTGTTACCACGCGCGATAGCGGTTAAATCAGGAGATTTTCATGTCAGTGTGCCTCGTCAATATGCCCTATGCGTCGATGGCGAGACCTTCTATCGCACTTGGCCTGATCAAAACTTACTTATCAAAAGCAGGATTAGCCTGTCAGGTCATCGACGCCAATCTGCTCTACGCAAAAAAAGCCGGCGTCAAATACACCTACCTGGTTGAAGCCATCAATCATGAGCACATGGCCGGCGAATGGACCTTTGCTCCGGCAGCCTTCCCTGAAATGCAGGGAAAAGACCCCGCCTATTTTGAGCTCTTTCCCAACATCCACAAAAACCTAAAAACCTTACTCCAACAACATCGCGCCTATACCCCCCGATTTATTCGCGAACTTGCAGATGATGTTATTGCCACGAATCCAAAAATAGTCGGCTGTACATCGACGTTTCAGCAAAACTGCGCGTCTCTTGCGCTCCTCAGGGAGATCAAACAAAAACGCCCAGACATCATCACCATGATGGGCGGTGCTAATTGTGAAGGCATTATGGGCCAAACCCTGATTAACGCCTTCGATTGGTTGGACTTTGTTTTCTCGGGTGAATGCGATGAAACCATTGTGCCACTGATACAAACGTTGCTGACTAACGAAACACCAATAGAGAGCCAATTTGAAGGGCTGCTGACCCGACAAACTCAAACCATCGCCTCTGATACAGCTATCACTCGTGCGGCCGTCGAGGATATGAGTCATGTCGGTATGCCCAACTATGATGACTACTTTGCAACACTCGAACAGCTCGCACTCAGCGATGAAATCAACCCGGGGCTAGTTCTGGAAACATCCCGCGGTTGCTGGTGGGGTGCCAAAGCGCACTGTACCTTTTGTGGCCTCAATGGCATGGGAATGGACTACCGGGCGAAACCCGCCAATACCGTACTAGATGAAATGGATACCCTTTTTTTTCGGCATAAGATCAACCGCTTTGAAGTCGTCGATAATATTATGGCGGCAGAGTACATTAAAACATTAACGCCACACCTGAGCGGCGACGAAAGACACTATGAAATATTTTATGAAACCAAAGCCAACCTAAAAGAACACCAAGTCAAAGCAATGGCAGATGCAGGTATTCGATGGATTCAACCGGGTCTTGAAAGCCTCAATGATGATTTTTTAAAATTAGTGCGCAAAGGCACGACAGCCATTCAAAACGTTGCCACTCTTAAGTGGTGCACACAGTTTGGCGTGCGCTTGTTCTGGAATCTGCTATCGAATATTCCCGGTGAAAAAGACAGTTGGTACAGCGACATGGCAGATTGGCTGCCGATGATTGCACATCTGCAAGCGCCCCGGCAGAACCTAATCAAAGTGCGTTACCCAAGGTTTAGCCCCTACTTTGATGCACCTGAACGCTGGGGGATTTCCATCAAACCCTTAGCCAGCTACCGCCATATCTACCCACTTGATGATGAACAACTGACCAACATCGCGTACTTTTTCGAAAGCACCAGCGAAGAACCACAAGCAAATTACAAACTCGAGACGTCTTATGAATTCAGTCAGCCTGGCCATACCAAGCTGGAAAAAGCGCTTAAACTCTGGATTCAGCAGTATTGGGGAAAACAAGAAACCCCACAATTAACAATGACATTCGTCGACAATGACATCCTCATCGAAGATACCCGCGAAATCGCAACACAGCCGCAACATTGTCTTCGAGGTATCGACGCAGAAATTTACCTCGCATGCCATACGCCAATCCACCATGACGCATTGATGCGAAAATTCGCCGATAACGCCAATATGAACAATAATTTTGAGACCGCATTACAAACACTGCAAAACAACAAACTACTGCTGAAAAACAACCAACGTTATCTGGCGTTAGCATTGAATGGCAAAGCGGCAGAGTTGCCCAAGCTGGAGAATTTTCCTGGCGGTTATATCAAAACGGCAGAAACACTAAACAGCCTGAACGGCTAACGGACCTATGAGGAAATAGTATGGCCAACGCCCACATCGCAAAGTTTCTTGCTGCTATTGAGAATGATGCCGAGCTGTCGACACAGTTTCAGGCGTCTGCCAGCGGTCTCGCGTCGATCGTCGAGTTTGCTAACGCGCACGGGTTTGTGTTTACCCTGGAGGATGCTGAAGAGTTTATCGAGAACCAATCAGGCCTTGAACTCAGTGATGCACAGCTTGAAGCAGTTGCTGGTGGTAAAAGTACCAACACCTCACAAGTAAACGCAGAAATAACCCAAAGCGTTGTTGCCACGGGTATTTCATCTGACGGAACAAGCCCCACAGCCGTTTACACTTAGTAGGATAACGCCCTACATACCGCGCCGATGAGCAAGTTACCCATACGTCGCGTGATAGAGCCCACTAATGCGCGTACCAGCCGGTTTCAATCGCCGCACGGCAAACTCCGCCATCGTCGGCTGGCGGCTTTGTACAACAAAAATAAACCGCTCGACGCCCATTGCCTGCTGACGAAAAATCGCCTCCTTCCATAGTGAAAATATCCACGTCCGGTGGCGGCTTCGATCAAGAATGCAGCTGCACGACCAACGTACAACCGCGTCATCTAATCGATGAACAACGTGCCAGCCAACAATCGTGTTATTTTTCACCAGTGCCAGGCTCAGCGCAGTATCCGCACCGTCTAAGTGATGAAACGGGTCAATGGTAGGGTGGTATTGATCGAGTAGCGTCGGCAGGTTCTGTTTCAGAGTTGATAACGCATTAACATCAAGATCACCCCATTCAACGATTCGATAAGCTTCGGGTAACGTTGCAGATACAATCCACGGGCAAATGACGGCGTCATCCATCCCTACTTCACAACTGACACCACGGTAGACTGGAGTATGCCAACCCAGTTTTTTCAACTGTTGCCAATCCCGATCTCCATCAGCCTCACTCAATGTGAATAGGTAATAGCCCTTCCCACTCGGCAAGTTAACGGCGTTAACCAAACACCCAAATAATCGCTGTCGTTGCTCCTCAGTATTCCAAAAACCCTGAATAAAGAACGAGGCCATCTCCCACTCCACATCACCATTGCGGCGCGCCAAAGCAAGACCGACGGGCGCATCGCCTACCGACAGCCCTACAGCGCAGACCTGATCAGCAATCATGGGGTCAAAAAGATGCTGCATCGCGGCATAGGTTAGCGAACGAAATGGGGCAGTCTGCGCGGCACTGCGGCAATCCAGCACCTTGAGCTCAACATCATTGAATGCCATCGGCTATCCCGTTGTTTTGAGCTACGCTTTCACTAACAAGGATGAAAGCAAACTCGTGATCATGAAAAGACAGACACATACTGTTATCTGGACGATGATCGTCGCCGGTATGTTGCTCATAGCGAGTATGCAGAGCCGGGCAAACTCGGGTATCACATTAAGAGAAGCATTCGCGCTCGCATACAAAAGTAACCCTGCAATGCGTGCTGCCGAAGCCGGCTATGAAGCAACCACAGAAATAAAATCACAAGCGTTGTCGACGTTCTGGCAACCGCAAATTTCAGTTTCAGGCGACGTAGCACTTGAGCGCATTGACCAAAAAGTTAACGCCGATCTCGATACCATCACCCACACTGACGAAAAAACAGTCGGCCTCAATATCGATTATCCATTGTTTTCCGGCGGCCAAAATCAAGCCGCCGGAAAAGTCGCTGACTACACCATCAATGCTGCCGAATTTAGTGTAGACCAGACACAACAGACACTGTTTCTCAACGTGACACATACCTTTGCAGCCATACAACTTACCCGTAAAACTCTCAGATTTCTTCAGGAAGAAGCAAAAGCTGCCGAGAACCTGATCCGCGACAACCGGAATAAGCTGGCACGCAAACTGGCCACGCGCGTTGATGTTGCACGAGCACAACAACAACTCAGTGCCATCAGCGTGCAGATTGATCAGCAACTCGGCTTGTTGCGTGCCGCTAACCACCGTTTTGCCATCATTACAGGTACTCGCCAACAGCCAGTTGATCAATGGCCAACACTGACAGAGAACCGGTTTTCAGAAACAGACGCTGTGGAACGTAGCCTCAACAACAACCCTCAGCTACAGGCACAAAAGGCCAGTGTTGAAGCCAGTAAATATTTTGTGAAACAAAACGAAGGCGCCCTGCTACCGCAATTGGGTCTGTCGTATCAGGCAACCTACGTCAAAGACGCTGCGCGCTATGCATCAAGCGGATCCTTCGATGAGCTCGGCTACGAAACAACCCAAGTTGTGACGCTGTCAGTGAGCGTGCCCCTGTACCTGGGTGGCAATACATATTCACTAGTGCGGCAAGCAAAGAAAAAAGCCGTAGAAGCTTACTATCAAATGCTCGACTTGCAGAACACGATCGTCTCCGGTGCCTACACCGCACACACGCAATTGAGCACCAGCCAGAAAAACATCCAACAGACCGCTCAAGATGTCAGCTATGCACAGGCAATAATTGAAGGCCTGCAAGTGCAATACCGCAACCGACAGGTCACCGTAAAAGACGTGATTGAAGCCCGAAATACCTATCTTGAAGCCCGCATACAACACCAACAAGCCTTTCGCCGCTTACTGTTAAGCGAAGCAAAACTTTTGTCGACCATGGGCATCCTTACATTGAGTTATCTTGATACTGGCGACGATCACAAGCAGCAAGCTATCGACCGCAAATCCCCGTCTCAATATCCGCCACAATAGGGGTTATCAACTCATGGACGAAAAAAACACCCAACCCAACAAGGCTGAATCGACCGACCAAATGTATGCCAGCCTGCAACTAGTGCCCTATTCAGGCTGGCTATTCTGGGGCGCATTTGCCGTCGTTTGCCTGGTTATCGTTATTTGGGCCGTCTTCGGCACTCTCTCCCATCGCGGTGATGGCATGGGTATCGTACTGTGGAAGAACAGCCGCATTTATCAAGCTTCCGCCTCCAGTGCCGGCACGGTTGCCAACATCCAAACCAAACCCGGCAGCACAGTGATGCAGGGCGAAGACATTATTACGTTGCGCCACTTGGTGGATCATCAAAAAATTAAAATCGCTGAAAAACAGCGTGATTTCGCCAAGCAGGAATACACCACATGGAAGTCACTGACCACGGAAGAATCCGCAAAACGCGAAACACTTTTGGCACGGCGAATCAAAACGCTGGAATCCAATAATACCGAACTCAAGACACAGCTTGCCTATCTCAAAAACCTCGAGCGCAATCTTGAGAAAGAAGTCAAAGCCGGGTACGCCACAGCACAGATGTTACATTCAACACGCGCTGATATTGATACTGTCCAGCAAACGATTGCCGGTAATTCAAACACTCTCGTATCTCTGGATGAAAAGCAGCTTGCCTACTTAAACCAAAACGCCCTGAAAGCCCAACAACTACTAAATAGCATTACCGAGGCACAAGAAAAACTCAGCGAACTCACCACGCAAGTCAATATCGCAACCCGCGTTCGCGCTCCGGTAGACGGCATAGTGACATCGGTAAATTCAGATCTCGGCGAATTTGTAGATGCCGGAGCCAAGCTCGTGACCATTGAAGCGCAGGGTAAAGGTCTCGAAGTATTTGCCTATCTGCCACCTGACAAAGGCAAACGCGTCAGACCCGGTATGCGGGCACTGGTTACCCCGACAACCGTAAAGCGCGATATCTACGGCTCTATTATTGCGCGGGTCGACGACGTTAGCCGCTTACCCGTATCGCGTAAGGAAGTCTTGGCCGTCGTCGGTGAAAACGATCTCGCCCAAAGTCTGACCGCTGATTCTGCCCCGATTCAGGTCAAATTAGTGTTAACAACTGACCCGAACACATACAGCGGCTTGGCATGGACATCCTCCAATGGACCTCGACAGAAGATCAGCCCCGGAGAATTTGCGTATGTCTCCGTTGAGCTTGATAAAATCCATCCTATTAATCTTCTGATTCCCGTATTTCACGAATGGATTGCGCCGGATACATCAGCGCCTAGGCAGCCTGATACTACGGGACGTAACTAAATGAATATACCGCTGCTGAAAAACGGCATCGTAAGAACCCCCGTTGTTATGCAGATGCAAGCCACTGAATGCGGCGCAGCATGCTTAACGAGTATCCTTGCCCACTTCGGCTACTGGATTGAACTACGAGAGCTGAGCCAAAAAATGGCCATCAATCGAGATGGTGCCAACCTACTTCAAATAAAATCCACGGCCGTGACATTCAACTTAAAAGCGCAAGGGAAAATGGCGACTAAACGCCAACTGCGAAAACTCAAACCGCCTTTTATTGCACACTGGGACAAAAACCATTTTGTCGTCGTTGAAGGGTTCCACCGCGGTAAGATTCACATTAATAACCCGGCAGTTGGACGTCAGGTTATCTCCACAGACGAACTGGATCGCCATTATTCAGGCATCTGCTTGATGCTCGAACCGGATACGGATTTTGAACCACACGGTAAAAGACCCTCGTCTACGCGCCAATTACTGGCCCTCTTTCAAGGCAATCAGCAAACCGCACTGATCATTGCCGGTTACGCTCTGTTAATGACCATACCCGGGCTAACCCTAGCCGCAGCACTTAAATCCTTTGTTGATGACATTCTGATACAGCAAACCAACACCTGGATATTGCCGCTGATTCTATTATTGGTGCTCGCAGCAGTTTTGAATGCGATCTTTATCTATCAACAAAACCGTTATCTACTGAAACTCGAGACCAAACTCACAGCCCGTATCTCGGGTAATTTTTTCATGCACTTGATGAAACTGCCCATGCAGTATTTCAATCAACGTTCAGCTGGCGATCTGATGTCACGGCTGGCTTCTTGCCACAATATATCAGCATTGTTGGCAGGGCCGTTTTCTCTTGCCTTTGCGCACATGATATCCGCTGCGGTTTACGCCGCAGTGATGTTTTCTATGGATGTCAAACTTGCTCTCGCTGCCTTAGCCATCACCTTTTTGAACATTGCCCTGGTTTGGAGTACACAGAACCTTCGCAGTGAGAAAAGCGCGGCTATGTTAAGCCATCAAGCCACCCTCGCGGGTGTTTCAGTATCGGCATTGCATGCCGCAGAAACACTGAAAGCAACCGGATCAGAATCTGACTTCATTACCCATCAATGGATGAGAGAAGAAATTCAAGCCATCAATGCCAGCCAAATCATGGGCCGCACATCACAATACTTGAACACTGCCCCTGGGCTTGCCCACACCATCAGCATTGCCTGTATCTTGGGTTTTGGCTCTGCCTTAATCATCGGCAGCAACCTCAGCATTGGCATACTGCTAGGTTTCCAAACACTAATGGGACAATTCGCCAACTCGATTCAGTCGGTAATCAGCCTCGCTGCAGGCATCCAACAATCAACGGCTGATCTACAGCGTTTTAACGATGTCACCGAAGTCGACATCGACACACGCAATCATATTCCCGAACCGACGGCACCCGATCGACTCAGCGGCACGCTGAACGTCGATCAACTGGCCTTCCGCTATACCGAAAACAGCCCATGGGTGCTGCAAAACATTCACTTTTCAGTGGCACCCGGCGAAAGAGTCGCACTCGTGGGTGGTTCAGGATCCGGCAAATCGACACTGGCAAGAATTCTATTAGGATTGGAACAACCCGATCACGGATGCATAACCATTGGCGATCGCAACCTTGCAGATATCGACAATGCAACACTATCGGCATCCATCGCCAGTGTCGATCAAGATATTTTCCTGTTTGAGGGATCCATATCAAACAACCTGACCCTGTGGGATTCGAGCTTACCGATGCAGACAGTAATACAGGCTGCCAAGGATGCGTGTATTCATGACGATATTATTCGCAGGCCCGGTGGCTACCAAGCTCACATTGCCGAACGCGGCGCAAATTTCAGTGGTGGCCAGTGCCAACGCCTGGAAATCGCTAGGGCACTGACCCGCACCCCGTCGGTATTGATTTTGGACGAAGCCACCGCAGCACTGGATGCACTAACAGAACGACGCATCGATAACAACTTACGTAAACGTGCCATTAGCTGCTTAATCATTGCGCATCGACTCAGCACCATAAAAGACTGCGATCAAATACTCGTGCTCGACAACGGCACACTGGTTGAACGTGGCAGCCACGATCAATTGATAGCGTTGAATGGCCACTATGCGGCGCTGGTGAAATCACAATGAGTGAAAAAGGCGGAAAACTCGACTTCCTGCTCGGCGGCACCACGCTCAAGCAACTAGCCAGCAAAGTGTGGCCAGAGCCATTCGCCAGCTGGATCAGTGGCAATCATTGGGAAGGTGATGTCCAGACCGTTAATCGACGAGACAGATTCTCGTTCACATCGGACACCGAACTCGTCTTGGTATTGAGCGGCTTTGTCGACCTGTTTGCTAACCCAACGCCAACGGATAACACACAACAAGTGCCCAGCTTTATAGGACGCTTCGAAGCCGGAAGCATCCTTTTTTGCCCGCAAGCTAGCCACTTAACGGTTGAGCAATTCGCGGTAAGCCCGTCAATGGATGCACAAATCCTGAAACTGGATTGGCATAGCATCGAGGATTTAACGGCGACAGAGGCATTTGCAGATTGCGTCGAAGTCTGGCTAACAAACCTGTATAGCAACCTCGAATACGCCGACGAAAACAATACGATATACAACGCGCCTCGCATTACACTTCCACTGCAATCCCTGATTCACGCAGGCCAGCGAGTCACAGCAAATGATTTCACTTGGATTAAAGGCCTGCCTGCATTTGCACCGACAAGCGTTGCACCCACCTTGGTTCCAGTTTCATTAACCATGGCAGCAGTTGCCAGCGAAGAAACAACAACACCGTTATCCACAAAAGAATGGCTTAGCCAAACGGCGTTGGTGAATCACTGGCAATCTCTTCACCATATAATATTCGATGCCTACTTAAAATCAGCCGAAGAACGCGCCGCCAACCTGGAAGAAAACAATCTCCGCCGCGCCGAAAACGTTCGCGCAAAGTACCGAAATAGCCTCGGCAGACTCCCTGAAACCCTCACAGGGAAAGACACAACTGCGCCATTGCACAAAAATGAACTAGTCTCCGCATTTTTACATCTAGCCAAAGCCAGCAGCCTCGATATCGATTTGGAAGAACGGCAAATTTCTGTCGCATTACGCCAAGACGACCCTCTCGGCGCGCTAGCAATCGTTAGCAGTATTCAACTACGCCGCATCAACGTTAGAGCAGATCTCTTCCAGCAAAATTACCCCGCTATTCTGGCTTTCGATAGAGACGGCAATCCGGTCACCTTGGTTCACCATAAAACCCATCACTACCAAGCCATTGGATCGCACCATGCACAACCCAACACACACCAGCTGCGGTCAACCGCCTACGTTGTGGTGCCGGAGTTGCCCGTTCACCTGTCAACGTGGAATATCCTGCGTTATGCCGGTAAAGGCTTAATGCCCGAGGCGCGATTAGTAATCGCCTGCGCGTTCTTTGCCGGGTTGCTATCAATTTTGCCGCCATTGATTACCGGCCGCATTGTCGGCTATGCCATTCCCAACGCCGAAGTATCACAATTGGTGATCTACATTACCGCACTAACAGGCATTGGGCTCACGGGCATACTATTGCAACTGATACAGAACATGAGCCTGTTGCGCACTGAAGGTGCCATGAGCTTCAAATTGGAAACCGCCGTTTGGAATCGGTTGTTGCACTTACCGGGCAGTTTTTTCCAACAATACACAGCGGGCGATCTTGCTAATCGCGCCGCAGGTATTAATCAAATTCGGCGCAGGCTGGGCGCCACAACAATCTCAGGTGTTTTGCAGGGAGCAACCGGAGTTTTTTCACTACTGATGATGCTCTACTACCAATGGAAAATCGCCTGCATCGCCAGTTTGATTGCTCTCACTTACCTCGTATGTATCTATTTTGTTGGCAAACGCATGCTCCAGATGCATCGCGATCTAATGCTACGGCAGGGGCATATGCAGGGGCTAGGAATCCAACTACTCAACGCCATCAGCAAACTCAAAACCAGCAACGCCGTCGTCACAGCCTTCGCCCGTTGGAACCGCCAATACAGTGACATTCTTGCACTGTCTTACCGCACACAAATGATCAGCAATCGGCTTAAATTGTTTAAATCCTTATTTCACTTCTTGGCATTTATCGGCCTCATTACCACTGTGTCGTTCCAGGGCCACGTGTTATTTGCTTTTTTTGAGACCCCTACCAGCTGGGTCGAGCTGCACAGTCAAAACACCACGCAGATTATTTCTACCGCGGACTTCATGGCATTCAATGTTGCGCTTGGGCAGTTTATGGCTGCGGTGTTTACCTTGTCAGAAAGTGCCGTCAATCTGATGAGCCTGAAGCCAGACTACGAACGCATCCGGCCAATTCTGGATCAACCCACGGAATCTGAAAATGCCTCAGAACCGGTTTTTTCACTCGCCGGTAATATATCTATCAACCATGTCAGCTTCCGCTACCAAGATGACCTGCCATTGGCGGTACAAAATATCAGCATTGATATCACCGCTGGCGAATACGTCGCCATCGTCGGCTTCTCAGGCTCCGGAAAATCCACTCTAATGCGCCTGCTGCTCGGGTTTGAAAAGCCATTGCTGGGGTCTATTCAATACGATCGCACGGACCTTACCGCACTCAACAAACCTTCATTACGACGACAATTAGGGGTCGTTTTGCAAAGCCGCCAGCTGATCGACGGCTCCATTCGAGATAATTTGCGCGCCGGCCGCAATATCGACGACAAACGTCTGTGGCAGGCACTCGATGACGCCGGGCTTAAACCGGTAATCGATGCGATGCCAATGAAACTCGAAACTCGGGTATCAGCCAACTCCACCGCGATTTCAGGTGGTCAGGTTCAACGGTTAATGATTGCTAGAGCACTCGCGCAAAACCCAAAAGTACTGTTATTTGACGAAGCTACCAGCTCATTGGATAACCAAACCCAAGCGATCATTACACGGGCGCTTGACCAACTCCAGGCGACACGCATTGTCATCGCACACCGGCTATCAACTATCATCAAAGCGGATCGTATATTGGTTATGCAGGATGGAAAAATCGTTGAACAGGGCAGTTACGATGCCCTAAAACGCCAAAACGGCCATTTTACGAAATTGATGAAGTATCAACACGAATGACGATGATACAATCGTGCATCCGCATCTTCTCGACGGGGTTGGTTTCTTACCAACTACAAAGTGAGTGCTAAAACCAGATGCAGAGGGGTGTGACCGAAAAACTCGGTAGGAGAGCTCGGCAGAAAAGCTCAGCTGGAATGCGAAGAAAGCCGCTTAAACCGGCGGCTTAGAGCCAAAATCAGGTTTGGTCGGAAACCGTGTCACATTCGAACCGTTGTTTTCAGTAATCTTCGCCGTACCGCGACTATCGACTTCGTCGATACGAATCACCGAATGCATCGGAATAAACGAGCGCTTCACGCCCGCAAACTCGTTTTTCAATTTTTCTTCGCTCGGGTCGACAATCACCTGCGTCTTCTCACCGAAGACAAACTCTTCTACTTCAATAAAGCCATAGAGTTCGCTTTGAAAAATCTGCCGAGCATACACCTCGAATACCTGGTCTTGATTTTGAAATACGATCTTAAAGATTTGCCCGGACATAATGACCTGATTAGCGTTAAAAAGCCGCGCCATCATATCAACATCGCACCATGGGCGCAGCACTTAATCCCCACACTTGCGTTATCAGGCCACCAATGATCGAATCAGGGATCGATCCAGACCAAGTCGCTGTCTACAGAGCTATGCAATGGTCAGACACACCGGTATAATTCCTGCCCATTTTAGATTTATTACGAGAACCAAGCGAAGCGCTATGACTGAGACCGTCGAGAAAAAGCTCTATATCAAGACACACGGCTGTCAGATGAACGAGTACGATTCAACGCGTATGCGCGATTTGCTGGGTGAATCTCACGAATTGGTGCCGACCGACAACCCGGAAGATGCCGACGTTATCCTGCTGAATACCTGCTCTATCCGTGAAAAAGCCCAAGACAAAGTTTTCCACGAGCTTGGTCGCTGGAAAAAACTCAAAGACAAAAATCCAGATCTGGTGATCGGTGTTGGCGGCTGTGTCGCCAGCCAAGAGGGCGACTCCATCAGTAAGCGCGCGCCATTTGTTGATGTTATTTTCGGCCCGCAAACTCTGCATCGTTTGCCTGAAATGATTGATGCTTCAAAAACAGCCAATGGCCCAACCGTGGTCGATATTTCCTTCCCAGAAATCGAAAAATTCGATCGCTTACCTGACCCTAAGAAAGAAGGTGCATCATCATTTGTGTCTATCATGGAAGGCTGCTCCAAGTATTGCACCTTCTGTGTTGTACCTTACACCCGCGGCGAAGAAGTCAGCCGTCCATTGGATGATGTGCTGACCGAAATCGCGGTTTTGGCCGATCAAGGTGTCCGTGAAGTTAATCTATTGGGCCAAAATGTTAATGCTTACCGCGGCCTCAATAGCGATGAAGACATCGTCGATTTCGCTGAGCTGTTGCACTATGTCGCGCGCATCCCGGGTATTGATCGTATTCGATATACCACCTCCCATCCGGTAGAGTTTTCTGAAGCATTAATTGAAGCGTACAAAACGGTTCCCGAGTTGGTTGATCACCTGCATCTACCGGTACAAAGTGGTTCAGACCGCATTCTCGCGGCGATGAAGCGCAATCACACCGCGATCGAGTACAAATCCAAAATCCGCAAACTCAAGGCTATTCGCCCGAACATGAGTTTTTCATCAGACTTTATTATTGGCTTCCCCGGCGAAACCGATGCGGATTTTGAAGCAACGATGAACTTGATCGCCGACGTTGGCTACGACTCAAGCTTCAGCTTCATCTACTCAGCACGCCCAGGCACACCGGCAACCGATCTTGCCGACGACACACCGATGGACGTTAAAAAACAGCGACTTAAACTGCTACAACAACGCCTCATTCAAAATGCGATGCAAATCAGCCGTCGTATGGTCGATACCGAGCAACGCATTCTGGTGACCGGTGTATCGAAAAAAGATCCAGGTCAATTACAAGGCCGTACCGAAAACAACCGCGTTGTAAACTTCAACTGCGACGATCATTCCTTGATCGATAATTTTGCAGATGTCAAAATCACGGAAGCATTACCGAATTCACTGCGTGGTCATCTGATTTAGGCAACACGGCCAGCATTCGACATACTATTAAAGACCAATAACCGAACGACATTGTCGACGTACATCCAACAATAGGTATTACTTTTTTGGAACAGGCACAAAGCGGCACTCCTACCCACAAATCTCTGAAGCTGGAGCCCAATGATCCACGCGCGCTGGCCGTTCTTTGCGGGCAATTTGATCAGCATATCCAACTGATTGAACAACGACTGGATGTAAGTATTCAGTCTCGTGGTAACCAGTTTCGTATCGAGGGCTTCGAAAAAGAGGTGCAGTCGACGACCAAGTTGCTCAAGCAGCTGTATAAATCGGTCATCAAGGGCGTTGAACTAACACCTGACATAGTGCATTTAAGTCTCAATGAAGCCGGACAACAACAGCTGGCAACATCCAATCATGGCGATGACTCAGACAATATCGAATCCATTGCCAGCATTCGCACGCGAAAGCTGCTGGTAAAACCACGCGGCGCGAATCAGAAAGGCTATGTACAAGCTATTCGCGGCCACGATATTAACTTCGGCATCGGTCCGGCCGGCACCGGTAAAACCTACTTGGCCGTCGCCTGTGCCGTCGAGGCATTGGAAAAAGAACAAGTACAGCGGATTTTGTTGGTGCGCCCTGCAGTAGAAGCCGGCGAAAAGCTCGGGTTTTTGCCGGGAGATCTGTCGCAAAAAGTCGACCCTTACTTACGCCCACTGTACGACGCACTCTATGAAATGCTTGGCTTCGAACGTGTCGACAAACTCATCGAACGCCATGTTATCGAAGTTGCACCACTGGCTTATATGCGCGGACGTACGCTCAACAATGCGTTTATCATTCTGGACGAAAGCCAAAACACCACACGTGAACAAATGAAGATGTTCCTAACCCGCATCGGGTTTGGGTCAACGGCTGTTATCACAGGTGATACCACACAAGTCGATCTGCCAAAAGGCGTTCGCTCTGGCTTACGACATGCTACCGAGGTGCTCGATGGCGTTGAAGGCATCAGTTTTACCCACTTCAAATCCAAAGACGTTGTTCGACATCCATTAGTGCAGCGCATTGTCGAAGCCTATGATGCCCTTGATGATGAAAACGACAGATGAGTAACGAGCCAACAATAAAATCCATGCATGACTCAACCATAACACTGACGCTGGATATCCAGCGTCTCGATGAAACACTGGGTGAGCACGATAGCATTCCTGACGATAGCCAGTTTCAGCACTGGACGTTAAAAGCACTGACATCCGCAAAATATGCCCAGCCTGACGCGGAAGTCAGCCTGACATTGGTTGATACCGACGAAATCACACGTTTGAATCGCGAATATCGTCACAAAAACGACCCAACCAATGTTTTATCATTCCCAGCAGACCTACCTGAAGGCGTTGATGTACCGTTACTCGGTGACATTATTATTTGCCCTGCCGTGGTGATGCGCGAAGCCGGCGAACAACATAAATCCATTGAGGCACACTGGGCGCATATGACGGTTCACGGCATTTTGCATCTATTGGGCTTTGATCATATTATCGAGCACGATGCCCATGTGATGGAAGCACTGGAGATCGCCATTATGAAAGATCTCGGATACGATAACCCCTACGAGCAGGATTAACCGTCGCTGCACGATTCAATTAGCGAATGATCGTTTTTGATCCGCTAGCTACCTATATCACTGACTAACAAGAGCCAACAAAACACATCATGAATACCGAAGAGCGATCGAACGATCCGGGAGACAGGTCTAGCGACAAATCCTGGATCGATAAAATCTTTGATATTTTCAGCTCTACCCCCAAAACCCGCGAAGACGTCAACGAGCTATTGCAAGTTGCCACGGCTAACCAGCTAATCGGGCGGGATGAATTTTCTATCATTGCCGGCGCCATGGAAGTCACGGAATCACACGCCCGCGATGTCATGGTACCCAGAACACAAATGATCGTTGTAAAAGCCAGCGACACCCTCGAAGAGTTTTTACACACGGTAATCGACAGCGGCCATAGCCGTTTCCCTGTCGTCGCAGACACCGCCGACGACATCATCGGCATTCTTCACGCCAAAGACCTGCTGCCGCTGATTCTTGACAAGAACCGCGACACCTTCAACATGGCTGATTACCTGCGTGAACCCTTTAAAGTGCCTGAAAGCATGCGCCTCAATACGTTACTGCGCAGCTTCCGAGAAAACCGTAACCATATGGCCATCGTCATCGACGAATATGGCGGTGTTGCCGGCTTGATCACCATCGAAGATATCCTCGAAGAGATTGTCGGCGATATCGAAGACGAATTCGACGTCGCTCAAGATACGCCCGTCCGCTCAATTGGCAATAACGACTATATCGTTAAAGGGCAGATGGAAATCGAAGAGTTTAACGCACAGTTCGATACCGACTTTGACGACAGCGATGTCGATACCATCGCCGGATTAGTGACACAACACGTAGGCCACTTGCCGCAATCCGGTGAATCCCTGAGCATCGGAGACCTGCAGTTCAAGGTTGTCTACGCAGATAACCGCCGCGTGCATTTGCTGCGGGTTCAGGAATTACAGGACAACAATAACGCGAGTTAACGCTCCAGGCGCAGTCATCATGGATACCTTTTTCGGCATTTCCGGCCGCTTCCAAACCCCGGCCACGCTGATCTTTTTGATTCTGGGCGCTGCACTGGCGACATTATCATGGGCGCCATTTAACCTGTGGCCACTAGCGCTTGTGACACTGGTTATCTTTCATCAAGCCATCGCAACAGCCAGCATCAAACAAGTTGTTTGGCGCAGTATGCTTTTTGGCTTGGTGATGAACTTGTCTGGCATCTATTGGCTGTACGTCTCGATGCACGAGCACGGCGGCGCTTCGCCCTTTTTAGCCACCCTTATGGTGGTTGGCTTCTGCATCTTTCTCGCCGTGGTTTTGTTCCTACCGTTTGTTTATTTATATGCCCGCATCTGGCGCGACGCCCCTACTGGCTTGACGCTAGGTTTCGCTGCTATGTGGGTATTAAACGAGTGGTATCGCTCATGGATATTGACCGGATTCCCATGGTTGTATTTTGGTTACACCCAAACTGAAGCCCCTCTAGCGCCGTGGGCTCCGGTAATCGGTACTTTCGGGTTAACCTTTGTGCTGGCCTTCACTGCGGGCGTTATATCCCAGTGGATCAGCCAGATAAAACACGGGCGAGCGTCAAAGAAAGCGCTCTTCAGCCAAACATTGATCGTTGCTCTGCTGTGGATTGCGCCCTTCGGGCTCAAGCAGGTTGAATGGGTCACGCGCAAAGATGATACGCCGGTAAAAGTCGCGCTAATCCAACCTAATCTGTCTTTGCAAGAAAAGTGGAACCCGGCCATGTTCCAGCCGATTTTGAATTATTTCCGTCAAACCACCGAAGGGTTGACTGATCAAGACATCGTTATTTGGCCGGAAACCGCGATACCACGCAACTATCACCGCGTCACCGGCTATCTGGATGTTATCGATACCGAAGGCCAGGCCAGCAATACCTCCGTAATTTTGGGTATCCCCAGCAAATGGCGTAAAGATGACCGTGTTGTCTCTCATAATTCGATCATCAGTATTGGCGCCGGCAAGGGTATCTACCACAAACAAAAGCTCGTACCGTTTGGCGAATATGTGCCATTGGAAGACTGGATTCGTGGCCTGATTCAGTTCTTTGATCTGCCAATGTCGCATTTCCGCCCGGGGCCTGAAAACCAGGAAATGCTCAAGGCTGGCAACATCGAAATCGCACCGTTCATTTGTTATGAAGTGGTTTATCCGGATTTGGTATCAAAAGCCGCTGAACGCGCAGATATCTTCCTAACAGTGAGCAACGACGCTTGGTTTGGTGAAAGTATAGGGCCATTGCAGCACCTGCAAATGGCGCAGATGCGAGCGCTGGAAAACGGTCGTTACTTGCTGCGTGGCACTAATACCGGTGTTACCGTTGTGGTTGGCCCCGACGGCAAAATTATTGAACAGCTACCACAGTTTGAACGTGGCGTGCTGAAGACCGAGGTTTATGCCATGAAAGGATTAACACCACTGGCGCGATATGGCACACTACCGGTCGTTTTATTGAGCGCATTTATTGCAGTTATTCTGTTCCTATCAAAACGGTCTTTCGCGCGCCGACCCGGCGACAATGCGAACGATCCCAACACTGACTAAGACATCCACCCATGCAAGAGATTTACCGCCCGGACATCATCGAGCAGGCTGCTCAGACCTATTGGCAAGAAAACCAGTGCTTTAACGTGAAAGAAGAGCCCGGCAGAGAAAAATTCTACTGCCTGGCGATGTTCCCCTACCCCAGCGGTAAGCTGCATATGGGTCACGTTCGCAACTACACCATTGCCGATGTAATTGCCCGCTTCCAACGCATGCGCGGAAAAAACGTCATGCAGCCTATGGGTTGGGATGCATTTGGCCTGCCTGCCGAAAACGCAGCGATTCAGAATAATGTAGCACCTGCCGGCTGGACCTACGACAACATCGAATACATGAAGACGCAGCTCAACAGCTTGGGCTTCGGTTACGATTGGAAACGCGAACTGGCTACCTGTAAACCCGATTACTACCGCTGGGAACAATGGTTCTTCACACAGTTGTACGAAAAAGGCTTGGTTTACAAAAAGATGTCGACCGTCAACTGGGATCCGGTTGACCAAACCGTGTTGGCAAACGAGCAAGTTATCGACGGCCGAGGCTGGCGCTCTGGCGCTCTGATCGAACGTAAAGAGATTCCACAGTGGTTTATCAAAATCACGGATTACGCTGAAGAACTCTTGAACGATCTGGATCAGCTGGAAGAATGGCCAGAACAGGTCAAAACCATGCAACGCAACTGGATTGGCCGCTCAGAAGGCCTGGAATTGACATTTGGCGTTGAAGGCGAAGAAAATCTGAGTGTATTCACAACCCGCCCAGACACGTTAATGGGTGTGAGTTACGTCGCGGTTGCTGCCCAGCACCCTCTAGCACTCAAAGCCGCTGAAACAAACCCTGAACTCGCTGCATTCATCGAAAAACAGAAAAACATCAAAGTTGCCGAAGCAGATATGGCAACTATGGAAAAAGAAGGCATGGACACCGGCTTAAAAGCCATTCACCCGGTAACCGGTGAACAAGTGCCCATTTGGACTGCCAACTTTGTTTTGATGACATACGGCTCTGGCGCGGTTATGTCTGTGCCGGGTCACGATGAGCGTGATCATGAATTCGCCGCCAAATACGGCCTACCGATCAAACAAGTTATCGCACCGGCTGAAGGTGACGACACCATCGACGTACAAGTTGCGGCTTTCACCGAGAAAGGCACTCTGGTAAATTCTGGCGATTTCAGCGGACTCTCATCTGAAGACGCCATCGACGCTATCGCCGATAAACTGGGCAACAACGCAGAACGCAAAGTAAATTACCGCTTGCGCGACTGGGGCGTATCCCGTCAACGTTATTGGGGCACACCGATTCCAATGTTCAACCTGCCAGAAGGCGGTGAGATTGCGGTGCCAGCAGATCGTTTGCCAATCACGTTACCTGAAGATGTTGTGATGGATGGCGTTAACTCGCCGATCAAAACCGATACAGAATGGGCGAAAGACACCCTCGACGGTAAAGACGTTCTGCGCGAAACCGATACCTTCGATACCTTTATGGAATCTTCTTGGTACTACGCCCGTTTTTGTTCTCCAGAATATAACGAAGGCATGCTGGATCCTGATGCAGCCAACTACTGGCTTCCAGTTGACCAATATATCGGTGGTATCGAGCATGCCATTTTGCACTTGCTCTATGCGCGCTTCTTCCACAAACTGATGCGTGATATGGGGCTATTGAATAGCGACGAACCCTTCAAACGCCTACTGTGCCAGGGCATGGTAATCGCAGAAACTTACTTTCGTGAAGACGCCAGCGGCAAAAAAACATTCTACAACCCAACAGAAGTTGACGTTGAGCGCGATGATAAAGGTCGTATCACCGGAGCAACATTGATCGCAGACGAACAACCCGTTGTCGTTGGCGGCATTGAGAAAATGTCAAAATCCAAAAACAATGGCACAGATCCACAATCGCTAATTAATGAATACGGTGCAGATACTGTTCGCCTGTTCACTATGTTCGCTGCGCCACCAGAACAGTCGCTTGAGTGGTCAGACTCTGGGGTAGAAGGCGCTAACCGTTTTATTCGTCGTTTCTGGAAGATGGTGCACACTCACCTTGCAAAAGGCGATGCCCCAGCTATCGATACCAATGCGCTGACACAGCAACAGCAAGACGTGCGTCGTAAAACCCATGAAACCATTGCGAAAGTAACCGACGACTACGATCGTCGTTATGCCTACAACACCGCAATTGCAGCGGTGATGGAACTCTGCAACGATGTTAACAAGCTCAAAGGTGACGATCCGCAAACGTTAGCCGTTGAACGCGAAGCACTGGAAACTGCCGCAATTATGCTGGCACCGATTGCACCGCACGCAACACATGCCATCTGGCAGGCATTCGGTTACGACAATGCTATTATTGATCAGCCATGGCCTGCCGTGGACGAAAAAGCCTTAGTTAAATCGGCCGTTCAAGTGGTGATTCAGGTGAATGGTAAGGTTCGCGCAAAAACCGAGCTACCGATCGACAGCGATCAAGATAGCGTTGTTGAAATTGCCCAAGCAATCGAGAATGTGCAAAAGCAGATTGAGGGAAAAACTATTCGCAAGATTATTTGGATACCCAATAAATTGCTGAATATCGTTGCAAACTAACTGGTATCTCAAACGCTGTACTAACGCCAGATATGGCGGCTAACTGTTAGTTAGCCGCCTAACCATAACAATAACGGACGACTGCATGACACAGAAAATCCGGCTAACCACGCTGATTATCGCAGCTTGCTGTTTGCTCACCGCCTGCGGTTTTCAACTGCGCGGCAACGATGCCTACAACAGCGCCCTGCAGGAATTTGCCCTGACTGGCCGCTATAAAAATTCCGATATTGGCAAAGAAGTTACCCGTAAAGCCGAACAGTACGGCATGACGGTAACCAGTGATGCAGCGTGGGCTATCGAGATCACCAATGACCAATTCACACGTATGCGTTTAACCGGCACGCAAAACGCTGATACGGATGAATTCCTGCTCAAGCGTCAGATCACGTTCAATCTTGTTCATCGCCATTTTGAACAAGCCACTGCCGATGCAACAACACCGACTAACGGCGGTGTCGCAGGCAGCGAAACCTACGGCCCAGTTGTCTCTACACGACAAGCAACCTACCAAGATAACCAGAATCAAATTCTCGGCAAAAACAACGAAGAAAACCTGATTCGTCAGGAGCTTCTGAGAGATCTGGCCGCACAGATACTGCGCCAGGTAGACCGAATCACTCAAAACCCACCGGACTGCACTGAACATGAAAATTCAGGCCAACCAGCTCCGTAAGTCGCTTAAACAGCAACTGGCTCCGATTTATCTCGTCAGCGGTGATGAGACATTAATCGTTGAGCAGTGCTGCGACGATATACGCAAAGCCTGTCGTGACAGCGGCTTTCAAGAACGCGAAGTGCATCATCTGGAATCCGGCTTTAGCTGGGATGATTTTGTGCAATCAGCCAATAGCATGTCATTGTTTGCAGATCGCAAACTCATGGAGCTGCGCTGTAAAACCACAAAGTTAGGTGATGTGGGCTCTAAAGCCATCGTACGCTACCTCGACCAAATCAATCCGGATACCATTGTTTGCATCGTCATGCCAAAGCTCGATGCATCAACACAACGTGGCAAGTGGTACAAAACCATTGAATCAGCCGGAGTCAGTATTCCCGTGTGGCCTGTTGAACGGCAGCAGATGCCTGGCTGGATACAGCAGCGCCTCGTAGAAAAAGGCATTCAGGCAACTGACGATGCCGTTACTTTTCTGGCAGACAATGTCGAAGGGAACCTACTCGCCGCCAGCCAAGAAGTTGAGAAGCTCTCACTGATGGATCTCTCCGGCACGATCGATCTTGAGACGATGTCGGACGCCGTCAGCAACATGAGCCGCTACACTGTATTCAACCTCGTTGACCGATGCTTGGCCGGCGATATACGCGCCTCATTAAAAACTCTCAACGGACTACGCGGCGAAGGTGTTGAGCCAACACTCGTACTCTGGTCACTATCACGAGAGCTGCGTGTGCTGCACAACCTGCAAGATTTGGTAAAAGACGGTCAAACTATCGACCTTGCCATGAAAAATCAGCGCATCTTTAAAAATCGCCTAAATGTTACCCGTCATGCTACACAGCGGTTATCCCTTGCCAAAATTCAGCAATTGTTGCGATTTTGCCGAAACATCGACCAGGTTATCAAAGGCCAGGCCAGCGGCAATATATGGATGATGTTAGAGCAACTGACACTTCAAACGAGCCGCTGAAGCCTGTATTCACAGACAATACCCGCCTTTTCTCGACAATTAGAGTTGAAATCGAATTGATTCGAGCTAAATTGATCTATCATAAATACGTGTTTTGACGGAACATAATAAAACCGCTAGGAGCATCAATGAAATTCCCCAAGTCTACTTGTGCTGTAGGTCTTGCTGTTGGCAGTCTCGCACTGCTCGGCAGTCAACCGGCTTCCGCTGCTGACGATTTTTATGAATGGATTTCGTCAGGCGAAGTAAAATTCGATACGCGCTTCCGCTGGGAAAGCGTCAAACAGTCAGATGCAAAGAAAGCAAACGGCCTAACATTGCGTACTCGCCTAGGCTATAAAACCGCTGAATATGCGACCCTTTCCGGGTTTATCGAATTCTCTGATAACCGTATTGTTGGTGGTGTTGGTGAATTTTCACCCAATGAAACTGGTTTCCCTACTATTGCTGACCGCAAACAAACGGTACTGAATCAGGCATACCTACGCAGTGAACCACTCGAAGGCATGACCGTTACAGGCGGTCGTCAACGTTTCACCATAGACAACCAACGTTTCATCGGTAACTACGGCTGGCGCCAAACAGAAAGAACGTTTGATGCCATCACCTTTACTTACAACATCTATAGCTTTGATATTACGTTAGGCTGGATTGATCGCGTTCAAAACTTCGACCCGGTCCTTAGCGGAAAATCGACAGATTATCTGGCAAACCTGAGTTTCGATGCATTCAACATCGGTAAATTCAGCTTGTATTACTATGATCTGGACAACCGCGATAACTCCAACTTCTCTGACAATCAATACTTCAATAAGACATATGGCTTCCGCTTCCACGGCACGTCAGAAGTTAACGACTATTTCTCTCTGATCTACACCGCTGAGTACGCGCGCCAAGACGTCTCAGAATACGAAGGCGCATCTGTTGATGTCGCTGCCAATTATTATGTTGGTGAAATCGGTGTTGATATCGGTGTGGTTGATATTTTGGTCGGTTATGAAGTATTAGGCTCTGACCAAGGCGGGTACGGATTCCAGACTCCATTAGGTTCAAACCATGCATTTAATGGTTGGGCCGACGTTTTTGAATTCACACCTGACGATGGTCTACAGGATTTATATGTACAAGGCTTTATCGGTGCCGAAGGATTAAGGCTTGGCTTGATATTCCACGAGTTCAAAGCGGATGAAGGCGGACGCAAGTACGGCACAGAATTTGATATCGTTGCCCAGAAAACCTTCGCACGGAAATACACCATTGCAGTGAAATGGGCAGACTTTGGTGTCGATTCTGCGTCAACGAAAGACCTTAAAAGCACCAGCAAACTCTGGGTTTGGGGTGAGATGAAGTTCTAACCGGCAATACGTCGTATTCGATGAACAACGATCGTTCGAAATGACACAAAAAAGGGCCTCTTAATCGAGGCCCTTTTTTTATACGCTTCAAAAAGTAACTATCGCTCTAGCATTTTCAATTCAACACGCCGATTATCAACTCTGGTATTGGCAACAATGGATGGGTCTTCAGCGTCATCTTTGAAGAGGCCATTTCTAGAAATGAAAATTCATCGAAAGTGAAAAAAAAGCATGAACAAAAAAATCCGATTGAGCTCACTCAATCGGATTTTTTATCTCTATTTGTAGCGATTTAACTTTCAGGTATTAGACTGCAGTTTAATACGAGGTTTCTTCCCCCCCCCACAAAACTACTCACCCGAACTAAACTACCTTAATATTCTCTTCTTCAATCTTTTTCGACCAGAGTTGCGGGCCGGTTTTATGGACTGATTCACCCTGACTATCTACCGCCACGGTCACAGGCATATCTTCAAGATCAAATTCATAGATAGCTTCCATTCCCAGCTCAGGGAATCCAACTACTTCGGCATTTTTAATCGCTTTCGACACCAGGTAAGCCGCGCCACCCACAGCCATTAGATACACAGATTCGTGTTTCTTAATCGCTTCTAACGCAATTGGGCCACGCTCCGCTTTACCGATCATGCCCATCAAGCCCGTTTCAGCTAACACTTGCTCAGTGAATTTATCCATACGTGTTGCGGTAGTTGGGCCTGCAGGGCCAACGACTTCTTCGCGTACCGGGTCAACCGGGCCAACGTAATAGATGAAGCGGCCCTTCAAGCTAACAGGTAACTCTTCGCCCTTGTTCAACATGTCGACGATCTTTTTATGTGCCGCATCACGACCGGTCAACATTTTGCCGTTCAACAGCAACACATCGCCTGGCTTCCAAGATTTCACATCTTCTTCGGTAACTTCCTGCAAATTAATTCGTTTTACATCAGCAGATGCTTCACGAGTAATTTCAGGCCAGTCTTCAAGTTTTGGAGCTTTAAATTCTGCTGCCCCAGAACCATCCAGTTCAAAATGCGTGTGACGAGTTGCTGCACAGTTAGGAATGATCGCAACCGCTTTGTTTGCAGCGTGAGTCGGATAATCTTTAACTTTAATATCCAGTACCGTTGTCAAACCACCGAGGCCTTGCGCACCAATACCCAACTTATTCACTTTTTCGTGCAGTTCCAAACGCAGTTCTTCAACACGATTCTCGGCACCTTTCTTCTGAAGGTCATGGATATCAATCGGATCCAACAACGCTTCTTTCGCCAGCAACATAGCTTTTTCGGCCGTACCACCAATACCTATACCCAACATTCCTGGCGGGCACCAGCCAGCACCCATCTGAGGCACCATATTCAACACCCAATCAACCACAGAATCTGACGGATTTAACATGGCAAACTTGGATTTTGCTTCCGAACCACCACCTTTGGCAGCAACATGAACATCAACAGTATCGCCAGGCACTAATTTAAAGTGAACTACACCAGGCGTGTTATCTTTTGTGTTCGTACGCGCACCATCAGGGTCGGCCAAGATCGACGCACGTAAAACGTTATCGGGGTGCGCGTAGGCACGACGAATGCCTTCGTTAACCATATCTTCAACACCCATGGTGGCGTCTTCCCACTGGACGTCCATACCCACATTAACAAACGCAGTAACAATACCGGTATCCTGGCAGATCGGGCGATGGCCTTCTGCGCACATACGGGAGTTGATCAGAATTTGCGCCAGCGCATCTTTAGCGGCCGGGTTCTGCTCACGTTCGTAGGCTTCATTCATGCCATCAATGAAGTCTTTAGGGTGGTAATAGGAAATATACTGCAGCGCATCTGCAACACTGCTAATTAAATCCTCTTGCTTGATAACCGTCATTAGGGCCTCTCGTCTCTCTTGTATTCTCAGATTGGAGTCGGGTTTACATTGAATCGATATTCAATATAAACCTGTTGTTGTTCGGTGTTTACGGGTGTAAGCCTACCGCTTTGAATAAACAGTAGGAATTATACATGAGTCTGCGCCCACTGCCGTATCACTAACGCAGCGGTCTATGGCGCTGCTTTAGCGGGACTTTGTAATGCCTGTACCTTTTTCTCTAGGCCATCGAGCTCAATATTCACTTGCCGACGAAATGCCTTGTTAGATTCCAGCCAGTCATTGAATTCATTCGCACCGGTCTGCAACTTGCGTACGGAGGATTGAAGCGCGTCGATCTTCTTGCGCTCACCCTGAAGTGATGCGTTAGTCGCAGCGAGTGCTTCCGCACTTTCATCCAACCGCCCCGCAAGTAGCCCAAGATCCTCTACTTCAGCACGTAATGCCGTCATATCGATCGCCGTTGTCTTTGCACTCTCTTCGCGAGAATCTAGACGTTTATCAAGTTCAGCGGCGCGTGCCTGAAGCGATTTTACCTGGCTCGAATGCTTCTTGATGTCTGTCTGATTCCGTCGCCATGCCGATGCCCAAAGCTTGTCCATTTGGGCCCATAAATCGTCGGTTCGCTTTTCCAAATCTTTCAAACGTACCTGCATTGCAATCCCGGATTGACTGACATTCTCGTCGGTCGACGATAGACGTCCTTCTAATCCTTGAATGCGCTCCTGAGCATTGAGCACCTGATCTTGATGTTTATACATCTTTTCCAGCAGCATTCTGTTCCAGAAAGATAGGCCCACCACACACAAAATCAAAACACCGAGTGCAGCCCATATGCCCGCATTCGACCTTGAACGGGGTGCTTTGCTGGCTGGAGGTTTGTTCGACGGGGGTTCACCACCGCCTTTTTTGGAGGATGCCGGTGGTTTTGGCGGCTTGGACGAAGATCCAGAACTCGACGACTCTCGTTTATCAGTCTGGATTTCGGGCAGGTCATTCAGCTCCAGCGAAGGATCACGATCAGGCATAGGCTAAGCAATTTCCAACAGCTTCAGGTAGAAACGTTCATTATAACCGTCCCAAAAAGGAAAACTACCAACCGCATCGGTTTTACCCCACCACCGGAACCAGAATCCGGCACCTTTGATCATTTTGCTCATTTTTTGATCAATTCGGTTTTTTTTCCTAGTGTTGAAGGAGCACACTTCACATACAGGCGAAGAGTCATGAAAGGGATCTTCAAAAGCTGTAATGTTGTAGCTGTACTACCTAGCCTTCTGATTTGCTTATTATTTCTTTTCAATAGTACGCCCGCTTATTCAGACGACATCTGGTATCAAAATACAGACTTAGCCGGCAAGGGGAATTCCTCGCGTACGGTCACCGCACTGGCCACACCGACTATAACGCCGGAGACGCGCTCAATCGTTTTGCCGCTTCCTGATGGCACCAATCTGGCCGTTCAAATAACACCCACATCGCTACTATCTGCAGCGTTGCACGCCAGATACCCGCATATGCAAACCTTCCGAGTTAGCGGTGAAAACGGCATCAGCGGAACGATGGAAATCAACACTCAAGGGCTGTACGCGCGCTTGTTAACGCCTTCTGGCGTGGTACAAATTGTCCCCGAACAACATTTTTCTAACACAGCCAGCGATTTGGCCTACCGATCAACGACTGCAATGGCGAATGAAAAACCGGTATACAACTGCGGCGTTGAAGGCCACGATCATCAGGATCACAGCCTGCAATATCTGCTTGATGATAATTCGAGAGATGCACCCAAAGACACATCTGAAAAACGCTTTGGCGATCGATTGAAAATCTACCGCATTGCGATCAGTACCTCATTAGGGTACCGCAATGCAGTTAGTCTCGGCTCGCCAACTGCTGCGAAGGCCTTCAACCAGGTCGTCATCGCACTGAACCGGATCAACCAAGTGTTTGAGCGTGACGTTAGCGTTCGTTTCGAATTAGTCTCCGGCGAAGAGCTGATGGCGGATTCACAAAGCACCTTTCCGGGCAGTAATAGCTCAAGTTTGCTCAATGCCAACCAAAGCTACATTGACAGCCGTATCGGCAGTGACGCATACGACATCGGTCATATATTAACCAGCAATGGCGGTGGCCTCGCATCAGTTGCTTCAGTGTGCGATAACACCCGCAAGGCGAAAGGCGCATCCGGCCTCAGTAACCCGACCACAGAAATTTTCTATATTGACTTGCTCGCACACGAGATCGGCCACCAACTTGGTGCTACGCACTCGTTCAACGGTCAATCAGGCTTCTGCGCAGGGAACCGCCAACAACACAGCAATGGCTCATTTGCTGATGACGATTCGCGCAGCGAGTTTCTCGCAGCCTCCGCCGTTGAGGTCGGGTCCGGCTCAACCATTATGTCTTACGCAGGTATTTGCCAAGGCGAAGATTTGCAAGGCGCGGTCAACCCGTACTTTCACGGTCGCAGCGTTGAGCAAATTCGCGAGTTTATTGACGGAGAAATTCCCTTCTCAAACGTCCGTGGCGATCGCTGCGGCCGCTCAGAAACTCGCTCGACGCTCATTCCAAACGTCGATGCTGGGCCTGATTATATCATCCCAAAACTCAGCCCTTTTCGGCTAAGTGCCAGCAGTAACACCGCCGGAACCTATACCTGGGAGCAAATGGACCTCGGCAACCCGAGCGTCTCCGCTAACATGATGCATACCGATCAAGGCAGTGGGCCTCTTATCCGATCAATGCCAGGGTCTAGCGACGGCATCCGCCTTATTCCTTTCGCTGAAGCGCTCAAGCAAAACGACATGATTGCAAACAAAGGTGAACGCCTACCAAGCCGCAGTCGAAGCCTGAATTTCAGAGTCACTCTCCGAGCACAGGATATGGGCGTGGATCAAGATGATATGCGACTATCCGTTGATGGGGATAGCGGGCCGTTTATCGTTACGGCCCCCAATGGTAGTGATACTTTCGATGGTCTATCGATCCAACAAGTACGCTGGGACGTCGCTGGCACCGATCAAGCACCGGTTAATTGTGCCAATGTAGAAATTGCCTTTTCCGCCGATGGCGGAGATCGCTTTGCCGAGGTACTGACACCCAATACACCGAATGATGGCGACGAAGATGTCGTAATACCTAATTTGCCAACCAGCGGCGGCAGAATTCGGGTTCGCTGTGTCGACAACGTCTTCTTCAACTATTCCGTCGGTGACTTTTCAGTTGCCGCTGCCCCAGGCACAGCAACAATTGCCGTGTCACCATTAGCCCTGCAACAATTTGAATCCAACAAAACATTTACATACACACTGATACGCACTGGCGATATCACAACAGCACTGACCATCCGTTATCGTGTTGAAGCCGTCGCTGCACCATCGGCAAATCCGCAGGATTTTCAGGATAACCAGCTGCCACAAGGGCAGGTTACTTTTGAAGCCGGCAGCGATCGTGCGGAATTAACCATCAATGTCAGCGACGACAGCGATATCGAAGACCATGAAGGGTTCTCTGTTGTTTTATCATCCGACGACCCGGATATTTCGATGATTGACCGAGTCTCAGCCACGATTTTGGATGACGATGCCAGTCCGATCGACAATACCTCGAATGACTCGCCATCAGGCGGCGGTAACATGGGCTTGCTGATGCTCCTTATCCTATTAACTCTGGGGGTTGGCCAAAACAGGCTAATCTCAAACAGACAAGTACACCGCAACATCGGCTGATCTATCACGCCTACAACGCTTCGCCTGGCTGCAGAAAAAGAAAGGAATCGCAGGATAAAAGACGCGCGTCAGCGTATTTCAGGCAAAAATAAACCGGCTAGGAAAGCCGGTTTAGGGAAGGTCATCGTCGTATTTCGCAAAGACTTGCCTAAACAACTACAGACCCGATGCTAATCGCATCTTAGCTCTCGCCAGGCACTGCTTCATTCAATAGCTCTTGCAGCTCACCACTTTCATACATTTCGCCGATAATATCGCAACCACCAACTAGCTCACCAGCAACCCACAACTGAGGGAATGTTGGCCAGTTTGCGTATTGTGGCAACGTTGAACGAATATCAGGGTTAGACAGAATGTCTACATACGCAAATCGTTTGCCGCAAGCCATCACTGCCTGAGACGCACGCTGAGAAAAACCA
The DNA here is from genome assembly GCA_902705835.1 of BD1-7 clade bacterium. Classification (NCBI taxonomy): domain Bacteria; kingdom Pseudomonadati; phylum Pseudomonadota; class Gammaproteobacteria; order Cellvibrionales; family Spongiibacteraceae; species BD1-7 clade bacterium. The sequence continues at coordinate 50,684 of CACSIN010000006.1, read as the reverse complement.
CACTGTGGCTGATTTGGAGAGCCTTTCATGTACAGAAGGACTGTATTGCTCTCGATCTGTTCTTTGATTGTATCAACAATATCCATCACGATAACCTGACGTTGTCTGAGTTTGATATCACCGCCGACCAGACAACACGCCCGACCATCGATGGTACCGCTTAAAGTTCAAGGCCGGGAATTCTACCTCAAATCGGTGCAGAGGGCGACCTGAGCAAGGCACCCATACCCACCGTTTCAACCGCACATCTATTGATTTAGCAGAAAATTTAACTTAGCATCGCGTCTTTGGTGGGCAGCTTTTTGAGCTGCCTATTGTATTTCAGGGGCTCGGTATTTATTTCCATCCAGTGTTTTGAGCTCCAAACTAACAGAACCACCGTTCAGATTTCTGGCGTCGGGAGGCAGCTATGTCAAACAGCATTATGAACACCTACGGGCGTTTGCCGGTAACCTTTGAGCGAGGCGAAGGTGTGTGGCTGTTTGATCGAGACGGCAATCGCTATCTTGATGCATTAAGCGGCATAGGTGTTTGTGCACTTGGTCATGCTGATGCTGATGTTGCTGAGGCAATATCTGCACAAGCCAAACGCTTATTGCATACGTCAAATCTTTATCAAATTGACAATCAACAGGTGCTTGCCGACAAGCTGACGAATATCAGCGGCATGACCAACTGTTTCTTCTCGAACTCTGGTGCGGAAGCCAACGAGGCGGCAATTAAAATCGCCCGTAAATACGGCTATGAAAAAGGCATTGAAACGCCAACCATTATTACTTTCAATCGGTCATTTCATGGTCGAACGCTGGCAACCTTGACGGCTACTGGCAACAGTGCAATAAAACAAGGTTTTGGCCCCCTACCTGACGGTTTCATCCATCTGGATTACAACAATCCTGAGCTGGTAGATGCACTGTCTGATAACCCCAACATTGTTGCGGTTTTTGTCGAGCCCGTACAAGGCGAAGGCGGGTTGAATGTGCCTGATGACAACTATCTTGATGAGCTGTATAAAATCTGCCGCAAGAATAACTGGCTACTGATGCTTGACGAAGTACAAACCGGCAATGGCCGCACAGGCACTTACTTTGCCTATCAGCACCATGACTTTATTCCGGATGTTGTTACCACAGCCAAAGGCTTGGGCAATGGTGTACCAATTGGCGCTTGCCTTGCGCACGGCGAAGCTGCAGGTATTCTGGTGCCGGGCACTCATGGCTCGACCTATGGCGGCAACCCGCTTGCAACCGCGGCAGCGCTTACCACCGTAGGAAGAATCTATGACGGTAAGCTCACCGATCACGCTGCGCAAATGGGTACGTACCTACTCGAACAATTCAAAAGCCGTCTGGCAGACAACAACAAAGTTGCCAATATTCGCGGCAAGGGTTTAATGCTTGGCATTGAACTTACTGAAGACTGCACCCAACTGGTTGCTGAAGCGCTCGACAAAGGCGCACTGATCAATGTAACTGCTGGCAAGGTTATCCGTTTACTTCCACCACTTATTATCCAGCAGGAAGAAGCTGACCAACTGGTGGACATCGTCTGCGATCTGATCGCTGGCCTCGGCTGATCGACGAAAGGAACAACAGGTATTGTTATGGCTCTTAGACATTTTTTGACGTTGAACGATTGCACGCCGGAAGAACTCCAGCACATTATTCATCGCGCTATCGAAATGAAAAAACAGCTGGCAAATATTCGCCAGCAACAGCCTTTTAAAGGCTACGTTATGGGCATGTTGTTTGAGAAATCCTCAACGCGCACCCGTGTATCCTTCGAAGCAGGCATGGCGCAACTGGGCGGCCATGCTATGTTTTTGTCTCCACGGGACACCCAACTTGGCCGCGGCGAACCTATTGCTGACAGCTCTATTGTTTTATCGTCGATGCTCGACATTATTATGATCCGCACCTTCGGCCACGAGCGCTTAGTCGAGTTTGCCAAACACTCCAGTGTGCCTGTTATTAACGCGCTGACCGATGGCTACCATCCATGCCAGCTGCTTGCCGATATGCAAACGTATCAAGAACATCGTGGTTCTATCCAAGGTAAAAAAGTCGCTTGGATCGGTGATGGTAATAACATGTGCCAGTCTTATATGTTGGCAGCCGCTCAGTTCGATTTTGAGCTGGCTATCGCCTGCCCTCCCGGCTATGAGCCAGACAAAGCCCTGCTTGAGGCGCATGCTGATCGCGTTACTGTCACCCACGATGCGGAATCTGCTGCCCAAAACGCAGACCTACTGGTTACCGATGTTTGGGCCTCCATGGGGCAGGAAGATGAGCAAAAAGCCCGTGAAACGGCGTTCGCTAGCTTCCAGATTAACGACGCTTTAATGAAGATCGCCAATGAGGGCGCACTCTTCATGCACTGCCTACCAGCACACCGCGGAGAAGAAATCAGCGAAAACATGCTAGATCACCCAAGCTCAGTAGCCTGGGACGAAGCAGAAAATCGACTACACGCACAAAAATCTCTCGTCGAATTCCTACTACTGGAAAACGCCAAGGGCTGATGCCCGAGCCCTGACCATGACATCATTGCTATCTATCCAAAACGCTGTTTGTTGCTACGAGCAAACAACCGTGCTGGACGGTGTCAGCATCGAACTGGAAACTGGCCAGCTTTGTGCGCTGCTGGGCCCCAGTGGCTGTGGAAAAACCACACTGCTAAGAACAATCGCCGGGTTCCACCCCTTGGCAGAAGGTACCTTGATTCTGGATGGTAAGGACATTAGCCATCTACAACCGGATCGCCGCGGCATCGGGTTTGTGTTTCAGGATTACGCCCTCTTCCCACATATGACTATTGCCGACAATATTGCCTTTGGCCTCTCACGCCAAGGTGATTGGCGTGCCCGTGTGCAAGAAATGCTTACCCTAGTAAACCTGAACGGCTTCGACCACAGATACCCTCACGAACTATCTGGCGGTCAACAGCAGCGTGTTGCATTAGCACGTGCGCTGGCGCCAGCGCCCAAACTTTTATTACTCGATGAACCCTTTTCAAATCTTGATACCGAGCTCAGGAAGTCACTAAGCCTGAATGTTCGTGACATCCTCAAAAGCACCGGAACAGGCGCTATTCTAGTCACTCACGATCAATCAGAGGCATTCGCGTTTGGTGATGCCGTTGGCATTCTTAATCAAGCACATTTGGAACAATTCAGCACGCCCTACCAGCTTTATCACACACCCTCAACTCGGTTTGTGGCTCAATTTGTCGGCCAAGGGACTCTCATAAACGCACAGCTCAATAGCCATCAACAATTCGATACCGAGTTTGGCAGCATTCCGTTTCCCGCGACTACAGAAACACAGGCGCAAGTGCAGGCAGATCTGGTCAGCCAACCTGTTGAGCTACTTTCACGACCGGATGATTGGCTCATCAATCCTGATAACAAACCCGATAGAACCTCTGGCACCCCAGTGGCCGTAATCATCACACACAAACAGTTTGCAGGCACGCAGACGCTGCACCACGTCAGAGCAGCCTCTGGAAACAGCCTCAGCATTGCTGTTCCCAGCCATCAAAACCATGATATTGGCGAGACAGTGACCATTGAACCGGCGTTTAAACACATCATCTACTTCCAATAGAATGAGCTAGCACACCAAATTTCAACCTACCAACGCATACGACCACGAAAAACTACATCTTGTGCCAAAGTAGTGCAGACAACACAACATGTCGTATCCAAATCGACGCACAAAGCCCATAAAAGTCAAACAAAATAATTTCAAAATTTAATCTCAACAGTTATAACCAAGGACTGTTTTTAGGATCCTGATAGCTATCGAAAGTGATAGGTTAGCGGGTACTTACATCCGCAACTTTCACACAATTTATCCACAGATTAGCCCCAGCTTTCTCGCTTGCAGATTATACCAAAGCGCATTATCTTGTAGCTCAACAGTGAATCACCCCCATATGTAGTGCTTTTTTGATTTTCACCCCCACAATCGGATACGTGGGCATGGTCGGAATCAGCATCAGGTTTGTACATAAAAAGCACACCATAAAACTGGGTAAAATAGCCGAAGTATTATTGGAAGTAGTATTAAGAGCGTGCAGTTGGACTTCGCACAACACACGACAACAGGAGATTCCAGGCCACGGACGACAGTCGCCGAGAGTTCGCGTCCCCACAACAGCAGTACCCGAGGGGCACACGACATGCGATTTTTACACCAAAGCATACGCGTCTCACCGTTGATGTACGGATTGATCGATGGACAGGCTAAAAGACATCGCAACAACACATCGATAGCTTTGATACGTAAAATCGTAAATAGAAACAGACAACAAGACTGTTTCGCATTATCGGATACTAAACAAGTCACATCACAGTGATTTAACGGCTATATGTCATCCAAACAGCTCACAATGAGAGGTTCTGCATCAGCAGGATCGAATGCCATCGAATATATGGCCGAAAGTTATGAGTGACTGAATACGCCAGGTTACTCAACGTCAACAAGTGATGGCATTCACTAACATCTGATGCTGGCATAAATTTGGCATAGCTCTGGCTAGACTTCGGATGAGTTCAGAGATAGGTTCTGGCATAAACATACAACCCGATATTGATAAGCTATTGGCACACTGACAGAACCATTTTTCAGCGATATATGAGCCATTAAACAATGTTCGGCTCATAGTGGATTTCGCTGAATCATCGTGACGCGACACAATGAACGAAACGGCCAGAACAAAAAATTGAACAGCACTTACACAGTCAATTGAATACAGACGTAAGCGCAGAAAGCAGACAGAGTGAACGTTAGACGGTAGAAAGATGACGGCTAAAAGTCACCAATACTACCTAACAACAATCAACCAGAACAACGCAGCAGAACAACCAACGGAAATCAGCATGCAAACCGAACAAACCCCTCCTGCCAAGGAACCTGCAGCTAACGCACCAGCCACCGAGCAGCCAACGGTTAATGTGACCGCCCCTGGCCAAATTCGTGTGATCAAGCGCAACGGTACTGTGGTTCAGTACAATAATGAAAAAATCAGCATCGCTATCACCCGAGCCTTCTTGGCTGTTGAAGGTGGTGCTGCTGCTGCTTCCGCACGTATCCGTGAAACTGTAACAAAGCTGACTGACCAGGTTTCTGCAACCTTCAGTCGCCGCATGCCTTCTGGTGGCACAATTCATATTGAAGATATTCAGGATCAAGTCGAACTGGCATTAATGCGCAGCGGCGAACACAAAATCGCTCAATCCTATGTTCTCTATCGTGCCGAACATGCCCGCCAACGTGCCGAAGACAACATCGACGATATCAACGCCGAAGGGCCGGCTATCAATATTGTTCTGGAAAACGGCGAAACACAAAAACTAGATATCAAACGCTTTAAACGTGTTGTAAAAGAAGCTTGTGCAGATCTGGATTACGTTAACTCGAAAACCATCGTCGAACAGGCCCTGAAAAACCTATACGACGGTGTTTCCATTGATGATCTAAGTACGTCATTAGTAATGACTGCTCGCACCATGATCGAAGAAGAGCCTAACTACACCTATGTAACAGCTCGCCTGTTGCTCGATAGCTTGCGTCGTGAAGCCCTGTCATTCCTCGATGTTGCCGACAGCGCTACCCATACCGATATGTCGACGCTCTATGCCAAAGCATTGCCTGCTTATATTGAGAAAGGTATCGAACTGGAGCTGATCGCCCCTCAATTAAGAGAATTTGATCTTGAACGTTTGGGCGCAGCACTAAAACCTGAGTGCGATCTGCAATTTACCTACTTGGGTTTGCAGACACTGTACGACCGCTACTTCATTCACTGGCGTGAAACCCGTTTTGAATTACCGCAGATCTTCTTTATGCGTGTAGCGATGGGTTTGTCTGTTCAAGAAGACGACAAAAACGCACGTGCTATCGAGTTTTATGAATTACTCAGCTCGTTCGATTACATGAGCTCTACACCAACACTTTTCAATGCTGGCACACTACNTCCGCAGCTCTCGTCATGCTACCTGACTACCGTGCCTGATGATTTGCACGGCATTTATGGTGCGATGCAAGACAATGCCATGCTCTCTAAATGGGCTGGCGGCTTGGGTAACGACTGGACTCCAGTTCGTGCATTGGGTGCACATATCAAGGGCACCAACGGAAAATCACAGGGCATCGTTCCCTTCTTGAAGGTAGTGAATGACACTGCTGTTGCCGTTAACCAAGGTGGCAAGCGTAAAGGGGCGGTTTGTGCCTACCTCGAAAGCTGGCATCTGGATATCGAAGAATTCCTGGATCTGCGCAAAAATACTGGTGATGACCGTCGCCGTACACACGACATGAACACAGCTAACTGGATTCCGGATCTGTTCATGAAACGCGTGTTTGAAGAAAAAGAGTGGACCTTATTCTCGCCGAATGACGTTCCTGACCTGCATGACCTTTACGGCAAAGCCTTTGAAGATCGTTACGAAGAATACGAAATAATGGCAGCCAATGGCGAGATCAAACTGTTCAAGAAAATCCCGGCGCAAGATCTGTGGCGCAAGATGCTTGGCATGTTGTTCGAAACCGGCCACCCGTGGATCACATTCAAAGACGTGTGTAACTTACGTTCACCTCAGCAACATGTTGGCGTTGTTCATTCCTCTAACCTGTGCACCGAGATCACACTGAACACCAGTGCCGACGAAATTGCGGTTTGTAACCTTGGCTCAGTTAACTTGGCCCAGCACGTTGAAGACGGCGCATTAAATGCCGACAAACTGAAGAAAACCGTTACAACAGCGATCCGTATGCTGGATAACGTCATCGACATTAACTACTACGCGGTTCCTCAGGCAAAAACATCCAATATGCGTCATCGCCCTATTGGTCTTGGCCTGATGGGCTTCCAGGATGCTCTCTATAAAATGGCTCTGTCCTACGGTTCTGATGCAGCAGTGCAGTTTGCTGATGAATCCATGGAAATGATTTCCTACCACGCCATCAGTGCCTCGTCAGATTTAGCAGCTGAGCGCGGTGCCTATGAAACATACGACGGTTCTCTTTGGTCTCAGGGCGTTCTACCCATCGACTCCATTCAACTGTTGATTGAAAATCGCGGCAAGAAATTCATAGATCAAGATACTTCTGAGAAACTCGACTGGGCGCCAGTCCGCGAGAAAGTCGCGAAAGTGGGTATGCGTAACTCTAACGTGATGGCCATCGCACCAACAGCAACTATCGCCAACATCACCGGCGTATCGCAATCCATCGAGCCGACCTACCAAAACCTGTACGTGAAATCTAACTTGTCCGGTGAGTTCACCGTCGTAAACCCATACTTGGTTCGCGATCTTAAAGATCAAGGCCTGTGGGATAACGTCATGATTCACGATCTCAAGTACTTCGAAGGTAGCGTTCAATCGATCGATCGTATCCCTGAAGAAATCAAAGCACGTTACGCTACTGCATTTGAACTTGAGCCTCGCTGGATTGTGGATGCAGCGTCTCGCCGTCAAAAATGGCTAGATCAGGCGCAATCACTAAATCTTTACATCAACGGTGCGAATGGTAAAAAGCTCGACATTACTTACCGCATGGCTTGGTTTCGTGGATTAAAAACCACCTACTACTTGCGTGCATTAGCAGCGACCTCGACAGAGAAGTCGACCGTTAACACCAGCTCACTCAACGCAGTTAGCGCAGCACCGACCACGCAAGCTGCAACACAAGCTGAAGAAGCTGCAGGACCAGCACCCGTGCCACAAGCATGTTCGCTGGACGACCCTGATTGCGAAGCTTGCCAGTAAACTAGCTTGTTAAATCGTCTTTCTCCGCATCAAGGATGCGCTCTACTCTGAAACGATACGAAGTAAAGTGAAGTAAAAAGAGAGAAAGACGAATACATAAAATACCGCCGGCACCTCGAAAGGACGCCGGCAAAACCAATAACACAGATCTAACAGATAACGGCCACGACATCATCATGCTAACCGCAGTCAGCACTCTACCTGATGACGCGAAAGCACGCTGGATAGCACGTTAGATCGGTAGCGTTAACAAACGTAGTACACGACAACCAAAGGTAACTGCCATGTTAAGTTGGGAAGACTATAACGAAACGGAAGAAACAGCAAAAGCCGCCAAGAAGGCAGCATCTGAACCAGCTGCGCCAGCGAACGAAGCTAACCCTGCATCGGCAGAAGCACCACAGCCTGTATCTGCTGCTGCAACTGTAACTAAAGAGCCACAAACAGCAGAGGCAGAGTACTCTGTCGAAGCCACTCCATCGATGGCAACAGCCAAAGCGGCTATCGATAGATTGGATGTCGCCCCAGGCCTGGAAGAGTTGGAAATGGGTGCCCAACGTGTTCAGGTTGACCAAAAAGCCATGATCAACTGTCGTGCCGATCTCAACCAGTTGGTGCCATTCAAATACGATTGGGCTTGGCAGAAATATCTGGATGGCTGTGCCAACCATTGGATGCCTCAAGAAGTTAACATGACAGCAGACGTCGCCCTATGGAAAGCCAAAGAAGGCCTGACAGACGACGAACGTTGCATTGTTATGCGCGGTCTCGGCTACTTCTCAACCGCAGACTCTTTGGTTGCAAACAACTTAGTATTAGCGATTTATCGCCTCATTACTAACCCAGAGTGCCGTCAATACATTCTGCGTCAGGCGTTCGAAGAAGCCATTCATACCCATGCTTATCAGTACTGCGTCGAGTCACTGGGCATGGACGAAGGTGAAGTCTTCAATATGTACCGCGAGGTTCCATCCATAGCGGGTAAAGCGGCTTGGAGCCTCAAGCACACCCAATCGCTGTCGGACCCAACGTTCAACACCGGCACCCCTGAAGATGATCAAGAATTGCTGCGTAACCTGATTGCCTTCTACGTCGTCACCGAAGGCATCTTTTTCTATTGTGGCTTCACCCAGATTCTATCGATGGGTCGCCGTAATAAAATGACTGGGGTTGCTGAACAGTTCCAATACATTCTACGTGACGAATCCATGCACCTGAACTTTGGCATCGATATCATTAACCAGATCAAATTGGAAAACCCAACGCTATGGACCGAAGCGTTTCAACAAGAAGTTATTCAGATGGTTCTTGAAGGCACTGAATTGGAAATCCGCTTTGCCCAAGAAAGCATGCCACGCGGCGTACTTGGTATGAATTCAGCGATGATGGAAGAATACCTGCACTTCATCGCAAACCGTCGCCTAGTACAGATCGGCTTGCCAGAGCAGTTCCCAGGTGCGAAGAATCCATTCCCATGGATGAGTGAGATTATGGATCTGCGCAAAGAAAAGAACTTCTTTGAAACGCGTGTTATCGAATACCAAACAGGTGGCGCACTAAATTGGTAAATCGACTGTGAGTGTTTGCGCTAAACCGCAAACATAAAAAAATGCTAAAAGGCCGCTGATGTTGACTCATCAGCGGCCTTTTTTTGATTCCGTCACGCTTATTTTTCACGCTTAACGCTTCTTTCCCTTCCCCTTATATATCGTCGACCGCATTGCCTTCGCTATTTAGTGAGCCGCATTTACAAGCTACTCTAGCGCCACAACTGCAAAAAAAATCCTAACAGGCCTTATTCAAGACATAAAAAAACCGACAGTGATTGTCGGTTTCAACGCAGTGAGCCAGCATGAAGTGCAAACACATGTCGATGAGCAACTGCCCATCACACATGCTGGATGAATCCCATTTCTACTAAAGGTTTTTCGATGAATCAGAGACTCGAATATCAAAATGACGGCGTACTTTTAAATCGCCATCCGTCGCCATAATAATCACCTCATGATGACCAATATCCGAAGCTTCAGGTCGCCATTCAAGCTGATCATTCTCATTCAACTGCATTCCGTCTGGGCCATGTATTAGCTTAAAACGAACAACCCCACCATCAATATCAGAAGCGAACAAGCGCTGCACAAATTCGTCACCAACACGCAATTGCTGGTCCGCAATCGGTTTTATGTTGGGCTCTCTATTGGTATCGATGACTTCGATACTGTATGTCTGCCTCACTGCATCAAGTCCGTCGCTAACAGAGATAATCACCCCATGTGAGCTCGCCTGACCAAAACCCGGCGTCCAGCGCAATTGATCATCCTTCAACGTCATACCCTTCGGGCCAGCAAGCAAGGCATAACTGAGAGCTTCTCCGTCCGCATCCGTCGCCGACAATGGATATGTGTATGGCAAACTTTCATAGGTTTGCACGGACGGCTCCGACGTAAACACAGGCAAACGATTGACGTTTTCCACAACCAATGTCTGCTCCAGTGGCGTTTCTAAATCGCCATCACTGGCCATCAATAACAACGAATACTCACCCGCCGCCGAGAAAGAAATTGTCCAGCTCAACACTCCGTCGTTTAACGACATACCCTTAGGTGATTTTTTCAATTTCAGCTTCAATGGATCACCATCCGGATCAACAACTGAAACGGTATGTTGAAACTCAGAATTTTCTGACAGAGTGGTTTCTGGCTGCTGCTGAAATTCCGGTGCGCGGTTGGTATTAGCAACTACTATATCGAAAACCTGCTCAACACTGGCCTCGCCATCAGAGATGCGCAACGTCACTGGATGTTTACCCGCCTGTTCAAATGACGGCGTCCATTCCAACGCGGATTCCTGAGTCAAGTACATGCCTTCCGGCCCATTCACCAATCTTACATCCAAATCACTTTCTAAGGCCGATGCGCCCGCCAAACCCGTTGAGTCCAAATCAGACGCTTGCAACTGATACACATAAGGATCATTTTCTTTCGCCCGACGTAACGGTTGGCTGTCAAATGTTGGGTTACGGTTGGTGTTAGCCACCTCAATGGTAAACGGCACCTCAACGATATCTTCGCCATCGGTTAGCGAAACTAATACATCGTAACTGCCTTCTTGCGTGTATTCAGGCGTGAATACTAAAGCGCCATTCTTCAATGCCATACCTTGCGGTCCGGATATCAAACGCGCTTCAACTTTCTGATTATCCGCATCCACAAGTTTCAACGGCGCGTGCCAGTTATCACCTTCCGCCAGTTGGCGCTTCTCAGCACTGAAAAGTGTCATTTCTGGCAATCGATTTGTGTTAGTGACAGGAACATTCCAACGTTGTTGTGTCGTATCCTGCCCGTCACTGACCTCCAGTAACACAAGATGTTCACCAGCTTGATCGTATCCTGGTGTCCACTTAAGTACGGACCCATTTAGCACCATGCCCTTAGGTGCTTTTCTCAGAGAAACAGACACTTCATCGCCATCGGCATCCGAGATATCAACAACATGAGTGTAATCTTGATTTTCAAAAGCAGTAACCAGTGGCTCACCATTAAATACCGGCGCACGGTTGGTGTTTTTCACGGTTAATGTCAGGTTCAACGCCACGTCTTCTTCGCCATCCGAGGCAACTAGAGACAACGGGTACTCACCGGCTTGCTCATAGCCTGGTGTAAATGAGATTTGTCCCGCCTCAGTCAGCGTAAAGCCTTCAGGCGCATCTAACACCTTGTAGGAAATCGGTTGTTGATCAGGGTCACTCGCTTCGAGAGTGACATTTAATGCCTGTGCCTCGCTGACAGCGGGCAATGCAGTTGTTTTCCATGTCACCGGGCGATTGGTATTTTCTACCTGTAACACGAAAGTTTGCTGTACTGCAGCATCTGGAGATTGTGCGGCAGAACGCCCTTTCTCCGAAACTTCAACCGTAACGGTATGATCTCCGGCATCCACAAAGCCTGGTAGCCAGGTGATGTTGCCATTTTTTAACGTCATTCCTTTCGGCGCATTCAGCAGACGTACCGACAACTCGTCACCATCCGGATCTTCAAACGCAAGAGCGTAGTCCCACGCCTTATTTTCTGCCGCCAACACAACAGGGTCTGACGAAATATGAGGCTGCCGGTTTGTATTTGCCACCGTCAGAGGCAACTTTAATGCGACCGGCGATTCCAAATCAGCCACTTGCAGGTGAATCGTGTACTTACCCGCAGCATTGTAATCAGGTAGCCAAACCAGTTTATCGTCAACCAGCTGCATCCCTGCAGGCCCATCCACTAGGGTATAGGTCAGCGGCTCACCGTCAGCATCGTTAGNGGCTATCTGTATTTGCCAATTACTGTCCTCACTCGCGGCTGGCAGTGATTGTGTTTGCCAAACAGGCGCACGGTTAATATTCAGCACATCCAGCTCTAAAACCTGGCTATCTTCCAACTCGCCGTCAGATACAGCAACTTCTATTGAATGCAATCCACCGGCATCGAAATCTGGAGACCAACGAACACGCCCCTTGTTATCGATAGACATTCCCTCTGGCGCAGAGGTCAGCATCCAGGTCAGTGTATCGTTATCAATATCTGTGGCTTCGAAATCCATCGCCCAATCACGATTCTCGACCGCTTGCGGAAGAGATACACGAGCCATTTCCGGCCCTCGGTTGGTGTTACTGACGTTAACGGCCACGTCAAATTCAACTGCATCTTCGCCATCTGAAACCGAGACAACAATTTTGTGGTCGCCGGCCTGATGATAATCCAATGGCCAAACTAACTCGTTAAACTCATTCAGCGCCATACCTTTCGGCCCCGATACTAACGAATAAGACAAGTCTTGCTCATCTGCATCTTGCGCCTGCAGTGGTAACGTTAGAGTGTCGCCTTCAGCCGCCGCTGCAGACGCCGTTGTTTGCCATTCAGGCGCTCTATTTACGTTCTGAATCGACAAAACCATGCTCTGCGATTGCACGTTCACGCCATCAGTTACTTCCAGCACTAACCAGTGTTCACCGGCAGCATCAAAACCTGGATCAAATGTTAGCTCACCGTCATCGGATACGGCTAAACCCGCTGGACCACTGCCCAAGCGATAGATCACTTTATCGCCATCAGGGTCTTGTGCGACCAAACGTGTTGAATAAGCGGCGTCTTCTTTGCCATCAGGCAGTGATGAGGTCATCCATTTGGGCGCTTGATTGGTGTTCGTTACTTGAATATCCCATTCACGCCGGGCACTCAAATCACCATCAGATACTAAAGCAACCACCGTATGGGCACCTGCTGCGTCATAATCGGGTACCCAATCAAAATCACCGCCTTTAGACAGTTTCATGCCGTCGGGTCCGGCTAACAGCGTGAAAACCAATGTATCGCCATCAGGGTCGTTCCCCTCTAAAGATGCAACATACGCCTGTCCTTCTTTCGCACCAGACAACCCTGTTGTCGTGATTTCAGGGCCACGATTGACGTTATCTACCACCAGGCTAATCGTTTGTTCGGCTTTGTCACTGCCGTCGTGGGCAATCGCCGTAAACGTGTATGTACCTGCGTCGNCAATGCCTGGCGACCAGCTAATGGTGTTGCCCTGCAATGTCATGCCTGCAGGCTCATTAGCAAGGTCATAATGAATAGTGTCGTTATCTGCATCACTGATGACCATGGCGTAGGTGTAGATCTCGCCTTCAGTTACAACTTTCGAACTACGACTGGTAAACGCTGGCTTACGATTGAAGTTTTCAACCGCCAACACTAAGGTTTCTGTACGTGTACTTTGGCCGTCGGATAATTCAACAACAATGTCGTGTCGACCCGCAGCATCAAAACCGGCTTCGAACTGAAGTGTTCCCGTTCGCGTCAAAGTCATCCCCTTAGGGCCACTCAACAAACGAAATGAAATGGTATCTTGCTCAGCATCAGAGGCGCTAAGCTTTTCGGATAAATAGCCGCCCTCGATTAAACGCGGCAAAGAACGACTGTCAAGGCGAGGAGCCTGGTTACCAACCGCGCGGGTTTGAGCCGCCGCAGGTGCAGAAGCCCCTAAAGCAATGCTAATTGCAACCGCCAGCGATGAAAAACGGTAACCGGATGGGCGAGCGAATAGAGCTTTTGCGGAACGCGCAAACAAGTGCTGATTCATCAGTAGATATCTTCGGTTTTAGTTATTATTACAGTCAACGAGTTGTCGCGAAAAAATCGCTGCATTGGTACTCAAAAAACACACACAAAATAACATCGCCAATTTATCAGGAAGCCGTGTTTTTGTCTATTCACTAGCGTCGCCGATTAACAACCGTTTAACTGTTGCGACTTGGCTCCATGTGTTACTTTCAATGGACTAAACGTACCGTTTTCTCCCCCGCCTTTAAACGGCCAAAGGACCCAACTATGTCTGAGCTAATCGACAAGTGTTTTTCACCGGCAAAGATCAATTCGCTAGAATTGCGTAACCGCGTAATTAAAGCGGCCACTTTCGAGGGCAAAACCCCCGACGCCGTGCCCACAGAACGCCTGATTGACTTTCATATGGGTATTGCCGAAGGCGGCACCGCCATGACAACGCTGGCCTATTGTGGTGCCGAAGCTGATGGACGACTGGCAGCCAACATGATGTATATGGGCGAGTATATTCGTGACCCTCTCACCAGCATGATTCAACGCATCCAATCGACCGGCTGCAAAGTATCCGGGCAGTTAGCCCATTGTGGTGGGTTTTCCAAAAACAAAGAACTCACCAAACGCCGCCCTAAAGGGCCGTCCTTCACATTAAATATGCTGGGTGCTCCTTATGGTATGTTTTTCGCCGGCGGAATGAACGCCGCTGATATGGAAGACTTTGTCAGCGCCTATACCGAGGCTGCCATCTTCATGAAATCGGTAGGATTCGACTGCATTGAACTGCATTTTGGCCACGGTTATGGCTTAAGCCAATTTATCAGTCCACTAACCAATCGCCGAAAGGATGAATACGGCGGCTCACTGACCAACCGTATGCGCATGCCGTTACGTGTACTCGACGCCGTGCGCAGAGCCGTAGGCGATGACTTTCCTATTATCGGCAAAATCAGCCTGACTGACGGCGTACGCGGTGGCATCAATTATGACGATGCCGTTGAAATCGCATCCATGCTTGATAAAGCAGGCATCGACGGCATAGTCACTTCAGGCGGCACTAGCTCATTTAACCCCATGCTGATGTTCCGCGGCGACAATATGTCCAAAACCATGTTGGAGTACGAAAAAAACCCAATGATGCGCTTGGTTCTGCGGGCACTTGGCAATAGCTTCTTCCGCAACTATCCCTATGAAGAGACTTACTTTCTGGAACAAGCCAAACGTGTTCGAGATAAAGTCGACACCAATGTTATTTACATTGGCGGAGTTAGCACGAATGAAAGCATTGAAAAAGTGATGGGCGCAGGATTCGACTTTATTCAGCTCGGCCGCACATTGATTGCGGACCCAAGCTTTGTCAAAAATGCCAGTGCTGATCTAAATTACAAAAATCCATGCACACACTGTAATCAGTGTGTCGGCTTGATCGACTCGCCGGAGGGCACACACTGCGTGCTACCCAGCGCAATGCCGGGCACATTAAAAACAGGTTAACAACCGCCACAAATACTGGAAACCATTATGACAAGGGTCATTGACACCGAACGTAAACCGGCTGAAAAAACCGTCTCATTGGTTTTAGGCAGTGGCGGTGCCCGTGGCTTGGCCCATATCGGGGTTATCCAGTGTTTGCATGAGATGGGCTACATCATCGGATCAGTCTCCGGTAGCTCGATTGGCAGTGTAATCGGTGGTGTTTACGCGGCCGGTAAATTAAAAGATTTCGAATTGTGGATGCGCAAAATGTCACGCAGTGAAATCCTATCTATGATGGATTTCACTTGGCAGAAAGGCGGCCTTGTTAAAGGTGATAAGGTTATTAATGCCATGATTGAAATGGTCGGGGATATCCATATCGAAGATCTTGCCATTCCCTACACAGCCGTGGCCGCTGATATTGAAAATCATAAAGAAGTTTGGTTTCAACGCGGGCCGCTGTTCGAAGCAATTCGCGCATCGGTTTCATTACCCTTATTAATGACCCCCCAAATTATCAATGATCGCATCCTGATCGATGGTGGTGTTTTGAATCCCGTTCCCATCGCACCAACTTTTGGTGATCACACGGATATCAAATTGGCGGTTAACTTGGCCGGGCACTCAGATTTACGCCAGGAACGCGCCCAAATCGAACAACGCAGCTATGAACACCTCGACAGCAAAGATTCAAACCCCATCACCCAGCTGCTAGAACGCTTTCAGAAACCTTCGGAACAGAAACACAAATTCGAGGACTGGGGCGTTACCGACGTAACCAACCAAGCGTTTGACGCAATGCAAACCAGCATTGCGCGCCAAAAACTGGCAGCCTACCCACCCGACATCACGATTGAGATCCCGCGAAACCTTGCCAAAATCATGGAATTCGATCGAGCGAATGAATTGATCGAATATGGCTATATGCGTGCACATGAAACGCTAGATGCCTACATACTCACCTAACTCCACATCTGTCAGATAACACAGACACCCAATTACTCTCCCCCCAAACCTTTGCCAAAGCCTGCTAAAACGTCAACCAACCCACAAAGGGCCGACGACAGTGCGCTTATGCTAGAGCCTTATTAAAAACTGTGCGATCATAGCCAGCTGACATCAAACAATAATAAAAACCGGCCGCTGATGTCTTACGGATGAAACGCGTCTAGTACGTACCCCAAAGCCTGATGGCAAGCACATAGTGTGCGATCCTCGCCTCACGTTAAGTGGCGCCAGTTTTAAGGGTTAAGCAAAAAACGCAATTAACCGCGTAGTCCGTTTAAACAGCCGAACCAGCAGCCGACAAATATCTATCGCTTTATGACCATTGTATCTCTGATTGCCCAACTTGCAGAACAAGACATCCGCCTCTGGCTAGAAGACGGCCAACTGCGCTACAGTGCCCCTGAAGGTGCCATGACGCCGGATGTAATTGGCCAGATTCGCAGCCAAAAAGACGCCATTATGCGTTTTCTGGCGCAATCGGACGCCAGCGGCGCCAATAGTATCGATAAACTGGATTACCAAACCGGCGATTTACTGCCCGTATCTGCCGCCCAACAACGCTTGTGGTTTTTACAACAACTCGAGCCGCAGAACACGGCTTATCATATTCATGCCGCGTTAAAACTCACTGGCCAGTTACATACAGAGCTGCTCAGTAAAGCCTGCGCTGAAGTCGCTGGCCGTCATGAAATTTTGCGTACCGCATACCAAGCGGATACCCGTAATAATGGTCAGGTACAGCAACAAGTTGTGCCTTATCACAATCGCCCGATTGACGTCATCAACAGCACCGAAGCAAGCTTAATCAACGATCTTGATCACGAACGCTGCCGTTCATTCGATCTGGCCGCCGGCGACGTCTTTCGTGTCGTTCTGCTGCGCCTTGCTGACGACCAGCATGTATTCTGCTTTACCATCCATCATATTGCCGCAGATGGTTGGTCACTGGGTATCTTCGTCAATGAACTAATCACCTGTTATGAAGCCTTGCAAGCGGGCATGCCAGCGCCCTTGCCAGCACTGGAACGCCAATATGCCGATTATGCCGCGTGGCTCAATACGGATACCCAACAGCAGGCACAGACAAAACAACTCGAATATTGGCAATCAACATTACAGGGCGTACCTAACCTAGCCTTGCCGTTGGATCATGCACGATCACTGGAGCAAGGCAATGAAGCGCGCTACGTTGACGCAGTAATTGATCCAACAACACTCGATGCCTTACAGGCACTAGCGAAGTCGCACGATGCGACCCTGTTTATGGTGTTAATGACCGCCTATGCCAGCTTGCTGAAACGCTACTGCCAACAAAACGACTTTTGTATCGGCACTCCCATCGCCGGCCGTAACGCTCAACAGCTTGAACCCTTGATTGGCTGTTTTGTGAATGTGTTAGNCATGCGTTTTGAATTGGATGACGCAGCTACTTTCGCAGAAGCCCTAGCGCAGCACAAAACGCAGAGCACCGCTGCGTTTGCGCATCAAGACGTACCTTTCGAACGAATTGTGAACACACTGGTAAAAACCCGTGATTTGACCATTACGCCACTCTTCCAAACGATGTTATCCCTACAAAGTGCCGAATTTGCCAATACCCGCGAACTCAGCAACTTCAGTATAAGCCCGATTGAGCAAGACAGCGCCGCCGCTCAGTTTGACTTGAAGCTCACCGCCAATGAAATCAACAAAGGTATGAGCCTACGTTTTGAATACAAAACTGCGTTGTTTAATACCGCAACGGTTGAACAAATGGCGCTGCACTTTAGTGCATTACTTAAAGCAATTATTGCCAACCCGGAACAGCGCATCGACGATATCGCCCTGATGCAAGATACCGATGTCACCGCGGCCCTGGCACTTGATACCTTTAACGCCACAACCACAGAATTACCACCTCACCGACTAATACATCAGGCAATCGAACAACAAGCTGCGACAACACCTTCAGCAATGGCCGTCAGCTGCGATCAATACACACTGACGTATCAGGCACTCAACCAGCAAGCCAATCAACTTGCCCATTATTTGCAACAACAAGGCGTAACGCCCAATAGCGCCGTTGGCATCTGCCTGCAACGCAGCAGCCAAATGACCGTTGCCCTGCTGGCCGTTTTGAAAGCCGGTGTGGCGTATGTTCCGATGGATCCGGGGTTTCCCGCCGAACGCTTGGCGTTTATGACGCAGGAGCTTCAACAAGCCGCGGGGATGAGCGTATTGCTCACAGATAAGCTCAACGCGCCATCGATCACCGCCGCAGGCATCGCTACACAACCGGGATTACAGATATGCCTGCTGGATCAACTCGAGCTCGCTACCCTCACTACTGATAACCTTGCATTGGCGCACCCACAAGCGAACGACAGCTTGTTTAATATTATCTACACCTCTGGCTCTACCGGCACGCCCAAAGGTGTAATGGTGCCCCATGAAGGCATCTTCAATCGCTTGCAGTGGATGCAAAAAACCTACCCGCTAACGGCCGACGACAAAGTCCTGCAAAAAACACCTTATAGCTTCGACGTCTCCGTATGGGAGTTTTTCTGGCCTCTAATGAACGGCGCCAGCTGCCATTTTGCCCAACCGGAAGAACACAAAGACCCGCAAGCAATTGCTCACCGCATCCAGCAGCACGGTATCACCACCTGCCATTTTGTGCCCTCAATGCTGGGCGCGTTTTTAGCACACAGTGATGCTGCAGCTTGCAACAGCCTGAAGCAGGTCTTTTGTTCTGGCGAAGCGTTGCAACTGGATCATGAAAGCAGCTTCTTCCATTGTTTGCCTAAGGCCAAATTACACAATTTATACGGCCCCACAGAAGCCTCAGTCGATGTTTCTTACTACCCTTGCTCCACACACAATAACCGCGCTAGTGTGCCGATTGGCAAACCCATCGATAACATCCAACTACATATATTGGATAAAAACCTGCGCCCGATGCCACAAGGCTTGGCGGGTGAATTATGCATCGGCGGCATTGGGCTTGCCCAAGGTTACTTGGCGCGAGAAACACTAACAGCCAACGCTTTTGTTAAAAACCCCTACCATTCGCAAGGGCATCCAAGTGAAAGGCTTTATCGCACTGGCGACTTAGTTCGCCAAGATGATGACGGAAACCTGATCTATTTAGGCCGTATTGATCATCAAGTGAAGATTCGCGGCAACCGTATTGAGCTCGGCGATATCGAAGCCACTATCGCACGCTGCGATGGCGTGCGCGAGGCAGTTGTTTGTGCTCGTGGTAACGGTGCTGATCAACAATTGGTTGGCTATCTACTTACCGATACAGGTGCTGACGTCGATACAGCGACCGTTAACCATGCACTGCAACAACAACTACCTGCTTATATGCAGCCGGCAGCTCTGATCGTTATGGATACCTGGCCGCTCAGCCCTAACGGAAAAATTAACCGTAACAAGCTACCAGATCCTGATTGGCAGGCTCTCAATCAAACACCGTTTGTTGCCCCAACAACCGACACCGAAATCCGGTTAGCCGACATCTGGTCTGAAGTCCTTGAAATCGACCAAGTGGGCATCAATGACAGCTTCTTCGCACTCGGTGGCCACTCGCTTACCGCCACGGCAGCCATTGCCAAAGCACAAGAAGCCTTTGGCGTAGAGATTCCGTTGAAGGATATTTTCCAGAGCCCAACTATCAACGCCATCGCCGCACAAATCGACAATGCACTGGTCGAGCAATCTGTTTTCACTGCGACAGAAGCCACCGATGACGACGATGATGATCTGGAAAGCTTCGTGCTTTAACCCGTAATTTCAACCCGATGAATTGGCGACGGAAACCTGCCTGACTATGCAGATTGTTGATCTGATCAACCAACTCAATGCCCGGGATATACGGCTTTGGGTCGAGCAAGACCAACTAAGGTTCAATGCACCGAAAGGCGCATTAACGGATACGTTATTGGCCGACTTACGCGCCCATAAAACCGATTTGGTCGAGTTTCTGCAATCCGCGCAAGCCGCTAATCAGCAGCGTAACGAATTGCCGATTGTTGACTATTCAACACCGCAACCTTTGTCGTATCCACAAGCCAGAATCTGGTTAATCGACACCCTGACCCCGAACAACCCTGCCCTGCATCTACAAAGCTTTTTCGAGATGCGCGGTGCGCTAGACGCTCAGGCGCTGGAAGATACCCTAAACACCATTATCGATCGACACGGTATTTTGCGCAGCGCCTACATCAACACCACTGAGGGTATTCGTCAGAAAATTATCGATAACCCAGGCCTTAAGTTATCACGGGTTAATGTGGATGCTAACATCACCGATGCCGAAACACTGATCCAACACCTGAACAAAAATAACGGTGAAGGTAAGCCCCTTAAAACTGACGAGCCCACCTTTAATCTTGAGAATGGTGAAGTATGCTGGGCACGTCTCTTTTGCTTATCCAATAACCACTACCTGCTGCAGTGTTGTATTCACCATATCGCTACTGACGGTTGGTCAATGCCACTTATTGCGACCGAAATCGCAGAGCTTTATCCGATCATCGCTGAACACACACGTACTCAAGCAAACGGCCAAACGCACGAAGAAAAGCAAACATTAATAGCTGAAGCAGCACTGCGCGTTTTACCACCACTTTCGCACCAGTATGCCGATTTCGCCCACTGGCAACATGCTCAGCCAGCAGACAAAAGTGCGTTAAGTTTCTGGCATCAAGCTCTTGAAGGAACCAGCAACCTCGCACTGCCGCCGATGTCAGCCCGTGCACCAAGCAATCACAATCACAACAACAACATCGCCGCGGGCCAGAGTCTGCTGGTTAGTATCGATGCAACACGCACCAAGGCGTTAAACCAGCTAGCGCAACAACAAGGAGCAACCCTGTTCATGGTGCTCAAGGCACTATTTAGCACGCTGCTCTATCGTACATGCCAGCAAACGCGTTTTTGCATAGGTACTCCGGTTGCAGGCCGAGCCGCGTCGCAGTTGGAGCCCATGGTCGGTTGTTTCATTAATTTACTTCCTCTGGTTGCCCAGAATGCACCCAATCAAACCTTCAATGCATTGTTAGAGCAGACAAAAAATCACTGCCAGCAAGCGCTAGCGCATCAACAACTAAGCTTTGAAGCGTTAGTACAATCGTTACAACGGCCACCATCAACCGATACCACACCGATATTCCAAGCGTTATTTGCGTTGCAGAACGTACCTTTTGACCAAGCAACCCAGCTGCCCGGCCTCCGTATCAATGCCATCGAAGCACCAGTAACTGGCGCGCTCTATGACTTAAGCCTGCTCGCCAACGAGTGGCAAGACAGCATTCAACTGTCGTTCAATTACAAAACAGCGCGCATCAGCCAGCCCGTGATGCAGCGATGGGCAGACGCCTTTATTCGCTTGCTCGATCAAGTTTTAGCAAACCCGCATTGTCAGATCGACCACCTTCGCCTGCTCAGCAACGATGAACAAACCTGGCAATCGACCCCGGCCGAGACCCATTTTAATGCACCACGACACACTCGCTGGCAAGGGCAAAGCTTGGCGGGTTTATTCACCGATCGATGCCACAAAACACCCGATGCCATCGCCTTGCAAACGGATACAACAACAATAACCTATGCCGAACTCGATCGGCGCTCCGCAACACTGGCCCAGAATTTACAACAAGCTTTAGATGCGCTGCCCTCAGATGAACAACCGGCGAAACAACCTCGCTTGGCAATACGCCTCAAGCGCAGTGAATGGCTAGTAACCACGATTTTGGCTTGCAGTCGCGTCGGCATTTGTTATGTGCCATTTGAAGCCAGTTATCCCACTGCCAGACTCATCAAAATGGCCGATATTGCGGATATTGATGCGGTACTCGAAGACGATAACGACGCGCCCCCCATTCAAGGGCTTGCTCCCCGCACCCTATTTCTCAATGACTTGATTGCGCCCGTAAAAAGCGACACCACGCTAAATAGCCGTTACGGTGGTCCTCTCCACAATCTGATTTTCACCTCTGGCTCCACCGGCGACCCTAAGGGCGTTATGGTGCCTGAATCCGCCATCGTAAATCGATTAATGTGGATGCAGGAATACCTGGCAACCAACCCCAAAGATCGGATACTGCAGAAGACACCTTACAGTTTTGACGTATCAGTTTGGGAAATCTGGCTGCCGCTAATCAGCGGTGCGACCTGTGTTATTGCGAAAGATGGCGGCCATCAGGATGCCGAATACCTGGCCACGCTGATCAACCAGGCAGAGATAACCACCTGCCACTTTGTGCCGTCGATGTTGGCCGTGCTTACTCGTCATCTTGCGCAGTCAGCCACCCCAGAAATGCCTTCACTGCAGCATTTAGTGTGTTCGGGTGAGACACTGACATTCCCGCAAGTACAGGAAACCAGCGCGCAGCTGCCCAACACACAAATTCATAACCTGTATGGCCCAACCGAAGCGGCCATTGACGTCACCTTTCACCCGGTAGATTCAAGTACACAGGCAACTGCTATTGGCACGCCTGTGGATAACTGCGAACTGTACGTTCTGGATCAGCATCTACAGCCATTGCCCAAAGGCTGCGTCGGAGACATAGCCATCGGCGGTGTGCAATTAGCATCCGGATACACAAATCGCAGCGATCTGACGGCTGACCACTTTATCGACAACCCCTTCAATTCCGGCGAAAAGCTCTATCTGACCGGGGACAAAGGCCTCTTCAGCGAGTCTGGCGAACTGGTCTATTACGGCCGAGATGATCGACAAGTAAAAATTAATGGCTTTCGTGTCGAGCTGGAGGATATCGAAAAAAGCATCAATGCCTGCCCGACTGTTCGTCAGGCCGCAGTTATTCGCCATACATTGCCCTCCGGCTTGCATCAATTGGTCGGTTACCTTCAGTGGCACAAGGGCACATCCGGAAAGAATGCAACATCAGGCTCCGAGACAGAAAAAATTGACGCACTGAAAACCTGGCTCGGAGATCAATTACCCAGCTGGATGCTGCCGCAGCGTTGGATCGCTATTGATCACTGGCCGCTGACCACCAGTGGAAAACTGGATCTTAAATCCCTGCCCCGTGTGGATTCCGACATCAGTCAACCGGCCTACGTGGCACCGCGGAACGCCATCGAAACCACCCTGGCAGAAATCTGGCAGGAAGTATTAGACATCAAACAAGTCGGCATTTACGATGACTTCTTTGCGCTCGGTGGCCACTCACTGCTGGCTGCCAATGCCTGGGTACAGGTACAGGCACGCTTTGACGTTAACATTGCCTTGATCGAATTGTTCCAACAGCCTACCATCGCAACCATTGCCCGTGCCATCCAGCAGGCACTACAAGATGCTGAAATAAAAAGAAAAATGAGCATCACCGGTGAACTGAGTGATGACGATGAGGAAATCACCTTATGACCCTGATAGAAGTTCTCAAACTTCTAAGCCAACACAAGATTCAAATCAGTCTGGATGAATCGAATCACGAGCAGCTGAAGATCAGCGCTGCAAAAGGAGCCATGACCAAAGAGATCATGCAGCTTCTGAAGGCGCGCAAGCCTGAATTGTTGGCCTGGGCACAGGAGAAACATCAGCAGCAGCAAAACAACCAACCGATCACACCACGCACCACAGACGAGCCAGCTCCTCTTTCGTTCGCTCAACAACGCTTGTGGTTTATTGAACAGTTGGCTCCTGGCAGCGCAACCTACAATGTGCCTGCAGCAATTGTTTTACGCGGTAATTTGGATATCGCACGCCTAAACCAGGTAATTGATGGTGTCATTGCCCGTCACGAAAGCCTGCGCACCGTATTTATCGACAACAACGGCGAGGCTCGCCAAAAGATACTGCCGCCTTACGCCATCCAATTAGCAGCGGAACCCTGCAGCATCGCGCTCAGTGACAACGCCGGCTTACTCAAGATCGCCAGTGAGGAATTGCTCAAACCGTTTGATTTAACCGCTGGCCCGGCCCTACGGGTACGTTTATTGGCATTGGCCAATGACGCGGACAACGAAAATGTCCACCTGCTGTTACTTAACCTCCACCACATTATCACCGATGGCTGGTCAAACGGCATTTTGATGGCCGATATCGCCACCGGCTACCAAACACTAAGTACGTCTCAAGCGTCAGCAAATACGTCGCTCGAACTAGCACCGATCGACATCCAATACGCCGACTACGCGCTGTGGCAGCACGAACAGCTACCGCCGGATCAATTGGCGGCTAAAACCCAGTATTGGCAGCAGCAACTAAAAAACCCAGAGGTTCTGGAGCTCCCGGCAGACTACCCGCGCAAGGCACAAAAAAGCGGCCGAGGCAGCACATATACTTTTAATCTCCCATCTGCACTGCGCACACAGGTTAATCAGCTGGCAACCCGTATAGGCTGTACTGATTTTGTTGTCTGGCTTGCTGCCTGGCAGGCACTGCTAAGGCGCTTGAGTGGGCAAACTGATATCTGCGTCGGCAGCCCCATTGCCGGCCGCACCCGCCCGGAAATTCAGCAAACCATTGGCTTTTTTGTCAATACACTCGCATTGCGCGCAGATCTGTCTGATAACCCTACATTCGACACTCTGGTCAAACGCAGCCACCAAACCTTTATCGATGCCAATGAACATCAAGATGTGCCGTTTGAGTCCGTTGTTGAAAGCTTGAATATCCCACGAGATATGAGCACAACACCGGTATTTCAGGTCGTTATTTCGTATCAAAAACAGGCCGCAGATGCCGGTTTGGCGATCGATAACTTGCAGATCGAACCTCTGCAATTGGAAACTCACACCGCCAAATTTGATATGACCCTCGGGGTGGTTGAAACCGAAACCGGTATTGCATGCTCTATCGAATACGATACTGACCTGTATCGCCCTGCGCGCATCGAAGCCTTGGCACGTCACCTCCATCAGTTACTCGATAGCGCACTGAGTGCCCCGCAAACGCCTGTCGATCAACTCAACGTCCTCACCGATACGCAAAAAAAACAGTTATTAGAAAGAGCCGGTCGCACCAGCGATACAAGCATCATCGATTTTGACGCCTCCCTGCCCTGGCAGTTTGAACAATGGGTCGGCAAGCAGCCCGATGCTATCGCGGTTCAGTTTGATGCAGAAACCCTCACTTATAAAACGCTCGACCACCGCGCCTCACAGTTTGCCCATTACCTGCAACAACAAGGATTTGGCTCAGGTGATATTCTGGCGATAGGCATGCAGCGCAGCTGCGATATGGTGGCGCTGGCGTTAGCCGCACTGAAAACTGGCGGGGCGTATCTGCCTATCGACCCAGAATACCCGCAAGATCGCATCACCTACATGCTGGAAGACTCTGCCGCCAAACAGATTATTTGCTTGCCACAGTACAAAACCGTTTTTGCCGAGAGCCTTGCTGAGGGATCGGACAACCGCCTGATAGATCTTGATTCACTCAAGCACGCATCTGCGGAATTTGACGTCCACTGGCGATGCAAAAAGTCCTGTGATCAAGGCGAGCAGCTCGCCTATTTGATGTATACCTCAGGCTCTACCGGCAAACCCAAAGGTGTGCTAGTGCCACAACGCGGCATGACACGCTTAGCATTAGATACCCTGATCAATTTTTCTGCTGGCAAACGTATTGGTTTTCTCGGCAACGTCGCTTTTGACGCATCAGCCTGGGAGATTTGGGGGGCCTTGTTAAGTGGCGGCAGCCTAATCGGCATCGACAAAGAAACCTTGTTAGACAGCGAAGCATTCGCGCAAAAATTGGCGAATGGCAATGTCGATATCGCCCTGCTAACGGTCGCGTTGTTTAACGTTATGGCCAGCGAAAATGCCGCGATGTTTGGCAGTTTTGAACAACTCATTGTTGGTGGCGAAGCGCCAGACCCGGTCAAAATTCGTGCGGTAATGGAATCGCAACAGCCCCCGGCACAAATCATCAATGCTTACGGCCCGACTGAAAATTCCGTTGTTACTACCTATCACCCAATAGCACCAAGCGATCTCGACGGCGCAGGCATACCGTTAGGCCACCCCATCACAAACACCTTTTGCTATGTGCTGGATAAAAACAATCAGTTAGTAGCTCCCGGTGTCGCAGGCGAGTTGTGCACCAGTGGCATCGGGCTGGCACGGGGTTATTTGAATAAACCCGAACAAACCGCCAGCAGTTTTATCAGCAACCCGTTTAAACGCCAACACAGTGGTGATACCAGCGAATGGCTTTACCGTACCGGCGACATTTGCCGCTGGAACGCCAACGGGCAGCTAGAAATTCTCGGCCGCGCAGATGATCAAGTCAAATTGCGTGGATTCCGCATCGAGCTCGACGAAATCACCCATCAGCTCAACGCACTGAATGGCATCCGCGACGCTATTGTTATCGCCCGTAAAGATACCGGCGATACGTATCTGGCAGCCTATATCGTTAGCCAAACGGCGGTTGAAGATCATCAGCAATACCTGCAACACGTCAAAGAAACTCTGGCAGAAAACCTACCGAAGTTCATGGTGCCGCAAGCTTTTATGGTGATGGATGCATTACCGCAAACGGCCAATGGCAAGCTTGATAAAAAAGCTCTGCCGATACCTGAATTACAGCTAAGCAGCAGCGAATATGTTGCCCCTCGCAACGATCAAGAAGCAGCAATGGCCGATGTCTGGCAGCAAGTGCTGGAACTCGATCAAGTTGGCATACACGATAACTTTTTTGATATCGGCGGCCACTCATTACTGGCGACACGAACAATCGCGCGTTTGCGTGAATCGTTGGACCTCGATCTCGTATTACGGGATCTCTTTGATAACCCGACTATTGCCGAACTGGCTTTACACATTCAGATTATTGAAGGGCAGCAACAAGGCCTGAAGAATCGTCTACCGAAGCTGGTCTCACAGATTCGTCCAACCCAAATACCACTTTCTTATGCACAACAGCGCATGTGGTTTATCGACCAGTTGATGCCCGGCTCGGCCGTTTACAACATGCCGTTTGCACTGCGTTTACGTGGCAGTATTGATATTCCGGCATTGCAAAAGGCATTTGCCGAGCTGGTTCAACGCCACGAATCTCTGCGCACCCGTGTCGTCAGCGAAAAAGGCGATGCCTGGCAAGAGATTGATACCTCAGAGACATTCACATGCCCCGCTTACGTCGTTGAAGAAGACGATCAGGAATTGCTACTACGCGCTAGCGAGTTTGCAACCGCAGCCTTTGATTTGGCCAACGGCCCTCTGTTCAAAGCTGAGTTGATTCAACAACAGGCTTCCGGCGACTGGGTGCTGCTGATGAATATGCACCATGTCATCAGCGATGGCTGGTCGATGGAGATATTGATCCGCGATTTGTTTGCCTTATATACCAGCGACAAACTGCAACTGCCACACGCGTTGCCAGCGTTATCCGTTCAATATGCCGACTATGCCATCTGGCAACGTGACTGGCTCAAGGGCGACGTGCTGGCCACACAGGTTAGCTACTGGAAAGACGCGCTCGCCGGCGCTGAAACCCTCGAATTGCCGATCGACTATTCACGCCCGGCAACCTTGGATAACCGTGGCGCACAACTGCGCTTTGATATTCCCGCTGAAACTGCCCGCGGCATTCGTGCATTGTCAGATCAGCAATCAACCACCTTGTACATGACACTTCTCGCAGCATTTGGTGTGTTGCTAGGCAAGTACGCCAATCAGCAAGATGTCGCCATCGGCAGCCCGATGGCTGGTCGCAGCGCCGCCGATTTGGAAAACATGATTGGCTTGTTTGTGAACACACTGGTTATGCGTGTTGATTGGGAAAACACCGACAGCTTCGCCAACCTGTTAAAGCAGGTAAAAAACACCAGTCTGGGCGCTTACCAGCATCAGGATATTGCCTTCGAGCAACTCGTGGATGAACTGGGTGTGCCCCGTTCGTTAAGCCAAACACCGCTGTTTCAAGTGATGTTGATTCTGCAGACTGCCGCCGAAGCGAGCAATATCGATAAGCTCTCGGGCCAGTTTGATGGCATCGAGGTTGAAGCACTCACCGATACCGATAGCCACACTACCGCAAAGTTTGATATCACCCTGAATGTTATCGACCTCACCCCAGGAGCCGCAGGCAAAAACACCAGTGCTAATAACGGGGGATTGTCAGCAACCATTGAATACCGTACCAGCCTGTTTAAACGCGACACCATTCAACGCCTAGCGGATCATTTTGTTGGTCTTTTAGAGGCTATCGTCGCTGCGCCAGACCAGCCCATTGGCAAACTGGCCTTGATTTCGGATGACGAGAAAGCGCGTCAGCTCGACTGGCAGAATGGCATTAACGCCACCGCTAAAAGCTATCCCTCATTCGATGCGTTACATCAGATTATTGAACAACAAGCCTTGCAAACACCGGATGCTATTGCCGTTGTCAATGCAAGCGCTAATACCACTGCCTTTGATACCCTGGCAGACAATGACGCCCTCACTTACGACCAGTTAAACCAGCAAGCCAATCAGTTAGCGCATCATCTAATAAGCCTCGGCCTGCAGCCTAACCAGCCTGTCGGTGTATGTTTATATCGGTCTCCCAGAATGTCTGTTGCGCTGTTGGCAATTCTCAAAGCTGCCGGCGCGTATGTGCCCTTTGATCCCGACTTCCCGATCGACCGCCTGAGCTTTATGGCTGAAGATACCGGCATTCGTATTCTAATCAGTGATGCCAGTGTCGCCCCCGCACAGCAATTAGGTGTGGCCAATACAATCTGGATGGACGACTTGGCATCGATGGTTCATGGCCAGTCTCTTGATAACCCGACGATACCATTCGGCCCGGATGCCCTGTTTAATATCATCTACACCTCAGGCTCAACGGGTAACCCGAAAGGCGTAATGGTGCCGCATCAAGGGATTATTAATCGCTTACAGTGGATGCAAGAAGCCTACCCGATCGATGCCAACGATCGCATTTTGCAGAAAACGCCTTACAGCTTCGATGTTTCGGTATGGGAGCTGTTCTGGCCATTAATGCAAGGGGCAACTCTGGTTTTTGCCAAACCTGACGGCCATAAAGATCCGATCTATCTGCGTGACACCATTAAAACTAACAACATCACTGTTTTGCACTTTGTGCCGTCGATGCTGGGTGTATTTCTACAAACTGACAAGATCGAAACACTGGCGTCTATCCGTCAGGTTTTCTGCTCGGGAGAAGCGCTACAACTTGAACATGGACGACGTTTTTATGGGTGTTTACCCCATGCCCGCCTAGACAATCTCTATGGCCCAACTGAAGCCTCTATTGATGTTTCCTGGTATGCCTGTGTGGCGGATGAAACTCGCCGTAGCATTCCGATTGGTAAACCCATCGCCAACACCCAACTACATATCCTTGATGACAACCTAAATCTGGTACCTCAAGGCATTGCCGGTGAGCTTTACATCGGTGGTAAAGGATTAGCACTCGGCTATTTGAATCGTGATGAGCTGACGGCATCGACCTTTATCGATAACCCCTTTAAGGCACGCAAAGAGGCAAGCAGCCACCCTAGCGAGAAACTCTACAAAACTGGAGATGTTGCGCGCCTATTAGATGATGGAAACATCGAATATCTAGGACGTACCGATCACCAAATCAAGATCCGTGGCTTGCGGATTGAGCTGGGCGAAATCGAATCACGTCTGCAGAATTTGGCGGGTATTGATGAAGCTATCGTGACGGCACAATCGCCCGATGGCAGTCAGGAAAACCTGCAATTGGTGGGTTACTATCTTGCTGAAAACGCTGCAAATAACCCGTCAAATAGCCTTACAGAAGACCCCACTCACGAGACGATTGATTCAACAACGATCAAGCACAACCTGAGCCAAGAATTACCCGAATACATGGTGCCAACACACCTGATTCGCTTGGATGCATGGCCTCTCAGTGCCAACGGCAAGATCAACCGCAAAGCACTACCTGCGCCTGATTGGCAATCCAGCAGCGCATCCTATGTTGCTGCGGTAACACCGGCACAGCATCAGCTAGTTGCGATCTGGGCAAGTTTGCTGCCCAAAATTGCACCCGAAAACCTCGGCATCAACGATAACTTCTTTGAGCTCGGTGGCCATTCATTATTGGCCACACGCGTAGTTGCAGATATCGCTCACGCATTTGATCTTGAAATCAGTGTTCGCACTATTTTTGAAGCACCAACCATCGCTCAACTGGCAGCCGTGTTGGAGCAATCCGAACGCTTACCCTCTGCATTACCGCCCGTTACAGCTGTGATGCGAGATCAACCCTTGCCGCTGTCATTCAACCAGCAGCGTTTGTGGTTTATCTATAAACTCGCCCCTGAAGCCGCTAGCTATAACATGCCCATGGCTTTGCGCCTTGATGGCACGCTGAATGTCGACGCGCTCCAGCAGGCATTTGAACAACTGATTCAACGCCATGAGATTTTCCGCACGCGTATTGTTGAAGAAGGCGATAACCTCTCTCTGACGATCAGCGAAACCATCGACTTACCTTTTGCTGTCGAAACAATCGAGACAACCGAAACTTTCAACAGCCCAGCCGATGAAGAAAACGATCAACAGCAATTGATCCGCCGTGAAGCTGGCCAACCGTTTGACCTAACATCCGCGCCACTATTACGGGTTAAACTCTTTCGTTATAGCGATCAACAAAACCTGCTGCTGATTACGCTGCATCACATCATCGCCGATGCCGCATCGTTGGAAGTATTTGTAAGTGAACTCTCGGCTCTGTATCTGGCTGCTGATAGCGGTACCCACGCAGCACTGCTGCCACTGGCTTACCAGTATGCCGATTACGCATGGTGGCAACAGCATGTACTGGCTGGTGAAAATCTGGATCGCCAGATGCAATACTGGCAACAACAGCTTGCTGGCGCGCCAACGCAGTTGCAATTGCCGACAGACAAACCACGTCCGGCACAACAAACCCAAAACGGCCACAGCCTGACGTTTTCACTACAACCCGAGCTGGTGTCACACATTCGTGAGTTTGCGCTGACCCAAGGGCTCACACCTTTTATGGTGCTGTTGGGTGCACAACAATTGTTACTCGGCCGTATCAGCCGTCAAGATGATGTCTGTATCGGAGTACCCGTTGCAGGTCGCCACCACAAAGGCACCGAAAGCCTGATTGGCTTTTTTGTTAACGCCATGGCCATACGCAACGGGTTTTCTGACAACCCGGATGTGGTGGATTTTTATGCCCGCGTGAAAGATCAAGTATTAGGTGCATTTGCTCATCAAGATGCCCCTATCGAGCAGGTGATCGAACAACTCAACCTACCACGCAACACCGCGTTTAACCCTCTGGTGCAAGTCGGTTTTAACTATTTCACACAAAGCGCGGCAGTATCGTCACTGGATACCGGCAACCTAACAATCAGCTCGATCGAACAACCGGTTATGGATGCCAAATACGACATGATTTGGTCATTCCAAGATGATCAGAATCAACTGCAAGCGACTATCGAATTTAATACGGATCTGTTTGAACAAGATACCATCAAGGCCTTGTACGAGGGATTTTGTGGTTTAGTCGGTAATATGCTGATGCACACCGGCACACCGGTGAAAAAGCTGCCGTTGATTAGCCAATCGGCACTGCTAGCAGCTGCACAACAACGTTATGCCGATGTCGAACAGGTATTGCCGCTCACTCCCATGCAGCAGGCGTTAACCATCGACACCTTGTTGGATGAAACCAATCGGCGCAACTATCTCGGTTGGGTACACCATACCGGCCAGCAAATTGATGCGGAAAAACTACAAGGCGTCATCGACCAGATGGTGACAGAGATCCCGATTCTGCGCGCACGCATGGTGCAGTTTGATCATCGATTCGCCGAGCCCGGTTATCAAGTCATTCTGAGCCCTGAGCACCCAGGTATCACCTTAGAAAGCATCGATCTAAGCCACTTAAGTGAGGCAGATCTCATTCACCATTGCCGTGATAAAGTCTTTGCCCCTTATCAAATGGCCGACGCGCCATTAGTACGCTTTGCCTTGATCAACAAAGCCGATGGTAGCCATGCGATACTCACCGCCGGCCACCATGCCGCTGTTGACGGTATCAGCGTTCAAAATCTGACAGAACGTTATATTGCACTGTACGAAGCCGACTCAACCACCTCGATCGAGAACCTGCCAAAAGCCCAGTATGCAGACTTTGTGCTGCAAAATTACGACCGTTGTGACAGCCTCACAACGTACCAGCATTGGCAATCTGTCGCGTCAAAAGCCGAAGCACTTAACGGCCAGCGCCAACCGGGTAAAAACGGTTTAGTGAGTCAAACCTTTGACGACAGTAGCGCGCATTTTGATGCCATCAGCGCATTTTGCCGCGAAAACCGCACCACGCCTGCCATCTATATCAAAGCCTTGTATGCGCTGACGTTACAATCGTATTGTTTGGCTGAAAACGACTTCTACTTTACCGAAGTACTGATGGGTCGCCCTAAAGGCCACTTGTCAGAAGTTGGCTGTTATTTCGAAACCCAGCCCGTGTATGTCGATCACGATGCATTGGCAGGCAAAGAAGAATTCACCCGTGTTATTCGTCACCTTGCTAACTTGCGCAAACAAAACCGAGTTAGCGAAGGGGTTTCTAACGCTCTACAAGCGCAGTTATTTGAGCAGGGCAATACCCCATTCCTGTTTAATTTCTACACGCTGACTACACACCTGTCGATCAATGATATCGATGCACCACTCACGTTTGTACAGCCGGTTATGGATAACGCCGTCAACTTTGTTGCGATGGTGGTCGATGATCACCTGCGGTTTGATTTCAGTTTCCCGGCCAGTGAATTTAACGGTGACGATTTTGTACAGCGATTGCTGCATTTATCGCAACAAGTGCTCGCGGGCACTCAGCCTCTATCAGCCCTAACGCTGCAGCTACATGAAGAAATATTGCCGAGCAAATCTACAGCTGCACCGGCATACCCTTATGCATCGGTTGTTGACTGGATACAGGCACAAGTTGAAGTGACGCCCAACCGGGTCGCAACCCGTGATGCTCAACAACACCTGACGTACACCGAGCTGAATCAACAGGCCAATCATCTAGCACAGCACCTAATCGATCAGTACCACGTCTCGCTAGGTCAGCGGGTTGCTATTTGTCATAGTGCGACCACGCCATTCATGGTGGCATTGTTGGCAACACTGAAAACCGGCGCTTGTTATATTCCGGTGGATGTTAATTATCCGGCTGGACGTATCGAACACATCCTCAGCGATAGTGATGCTGTATTAACACTGACCGAATCCGATGTCGTCGACAAAATCAGTGGTGCTTATCTGGCATTGGATCAATGGCAGTGCCCGATCATCTCGATCGATAACCCGAACGTAGCTATCGACCTCGATGATCCGCTATACGTTATCTATACCTCCGGCTCAACCGGCTTGCCAAAAGGCGCACAACTTAAACAACGCGGCGAACTCAATCTGATTGAATGGTACAACCGTGAATTCGCCATTGCCGCCACAGACAAAGTCCTGATTGTTTCAGCAACCGGCTTCGACCTGACGCAAAAAAACCTGCTGGCACCATTGTGTGCTGGGGCTGAGATTGTCTTCCCACAAGCGGGCGGCTACGACCCTGCGCAGATTTTACAAACCATTACGGAACACAACATCAGCTTGATCAATTGTGCACCGTCTGCGTTTTATCCACTGGCAGAAAACCATCATGACTACGCACAACAGAACACCTTGCGATTGGTGCTGTTCGGCGGCGAACCCATCCGCATGCCAGCACTACTGCCTTGGTTACAATCCACAGGTTGTCAGGCCGAGTTGGTCAATATGTATGGCCCTACTGAATGCACGGATATTGCCAGCTATTTTCGCATCCTCGAACCTAGCAAATATGAACACACTGCCGTTCCTATCGGCACCGCAAACGCGAATGTTCAACTGCATCTTCTGGATAGCGCCAACCGATTATTGCCCCGCGGTTTTGCCGGTGAGTTAACCATTACCGGTGAAGGTGTTGGCGATGGTTATATCGGCCATGCGAGTGATAAAAATTCAGCGTTTATTGACCACCCGCTGCTGGGCCGAGCGTACAAAACCGGCGATATCGTGCACCAAAATGCAGATGGCAATTTCATCTTCCTGAATCGTAAAGATCACCAGGTCAAATTGCGCGGCCTACGCATCGAATTGGCAGAAATCGAGTTTGCCCTGAAACAGTTAACCCATGTTGACGATGCGCTGGTGCAGGTAATTGACGATCGTTTGGTCGCCCATGTTATGACCGGCAATGGTGAGGTACCCGATAACTGGCGTTCGAATTTGGCAAACCAGTTAACGGATTACATGGTGCCGCAATCGATTGCTGCTGTTAGCCAATGGCCGCTCACCGCCAATGGTAAAATCGATCGCAAGGCCTTGCCCGCAGTCGGTACAACCGATGTACAAGAGCAAGTGGCACCCCGTAATGCTATTGAAGCCGAATTGCTAACAATCTGGCAAGACGTGCTAGGCACACAGGCCGTCGGCGTTTACGACAACTTCTTTGATCTCGGCGGTCACTCGCTACTAGCAGCGCGGGCCGTTAGCCGTGTTCGCGACCACTTCGGCAAAGAGTTGGCACTGCGAGAGGTATTTTTCTCGCCAACCATTGCCGCCATCGCTGAAATGCTGGCAAGTGATAGCATTAGCTATTCTGCCTTACCGGCCATCGAACCGGTTGATCGTGAGCCGTATCAAAATCACTTCCCGTTGTCATTCGCGCAACAGCGTTTGTGGTTGCTCGAACAAATTCAAGCGCCCAGCAGCATGTACAACATGCCGTTTGCTTTGCAGCTTAATGGTAGTGTCGATTCTGCCTTGCTTGAGAATGGCCTAAAACACCTGGTTGCTCGTCATGAATCTCTGCGCACACATATCGTTGAGAAAGACGGTATTGCTTGGCAAAGCCTGTTACCGGCAGATGCATTCACACTCGATATCGAACAACTGGACATCGCAGCAAACACCTCAGCGGATCAATACGTTGCCCGTTGGCTGCAAACGCCGTTTAAACTAGGGAAGGAGCCGCTGTTTCGCGCGTGCTTGTTAAAACGTAGCTCTGACAACGCAGTATTGATGCTGAATATGCATCACATCATTACCGATGGTCTCTCCGGTAATATTCTGCTGGCTGAATTAGCACAGATTTTAACAGCGCTGGCATCCAACGACGATACATCGATAAACCTACCGTCACTGAAAGCCCAATATATTGATTACAGCCTCTGGCAACAGCAGGTACTCACTGAAGATGTGATCGAACAGCAACTGGGTTACTGGCGCAAACAACTGGCTAACCCACCAGTGCTCGATCTCCCCATGGATGCGCCGCGTCTCGCTGGCCAGTCAATCGCTGGCAAGCAACTAGAGTTCAGTGTTAGTTCGGCAACAACTCAACGCCTGCAACAGCTTGCTCAACAACATCAGGCCACCCTCACCATGCTGATGCTGGGTGCCTATGGCGTGTTGTTGCATCGCTACAGTGGTCAGGATGACATTACTATCGGTATGCCATCTGCCAACCGCCCGCAAGCAGCGCTGGAAGGCATTATTGGCTTCTTTGTGAACACACTAGTGATACGCAACCGTTTTGAATCTGACACCACGGTATCGGATCTCATTGCATCGGTTAAATCCACCCTGGGAGACAGCCTCAAACATCAAGATATTCCATTTGAACGTTTGCTAGATGCCTTGGACGTACCTCGAGATTTGTCACACTCGCCGATGTTTCAGGCTTTTTTCAGCCTGCAATCGGCAGATGCTATGTCAGACATGGCCGCAGATGAATCGCTGCGAATCGGCGGCACGGATATCAGCGCGTACCAACTAAGCACCCGTCAATCTGATGATAGCCCGAGCGAACTTGCCACCGCTGCCAAGTTCGAAATCAGCCTGTCGTTACTAGAAAAATCCGGCCAACTGACCGGCACACTCGAGTACCGCACGGCGCTGTTTAAGCCCGAAACTATGGCACGTTTCGCCAATCACTTCGTTTTATTGTTAGACGCCATAGCCGGCAGCGCACCAACCCAGCCAATCAATCAGCTAGCCTTTATCGATGCCGACGAAACTGATCAGCAGCTCAGCCGAGAAACCGCCACAGCCGTTGATCACCAACAACACATTGTTGCCATGTTTGAGCAGCAAGCAGAGGCTAGACCAGCGGCTATTGCTGCATCGTCACCTGTTGAAGGCGACCAGCTGACTTACGCGGCACTGAACGATAAAGCCAATCGTCTTGCGCACTATTTACTGAACAGCAATACCATTCATGCCGGCGACCGCATCGCTATCTTGCAGCAACCCGGTACTGATTTTATTGTCGCCGTTCTGGCAACGCTGAAGCTTGGCTGTAGTTATCTGCCGTTAGACCCGAATCACCCGGATGAACGCCTGCAATTTATTCTGGATGATGCTGATGTAAAAGCAGTGCTCACCCACAAATCGCTCGGTCAACGTGTTTCACAAACAGCGACTTCAGATACAGCGACAGCGATAGCACCCGCCGCAATTATCGAGCTAGACCAGCTCACCGACATGCTTGCCGCACAGCCACACCATAATCCAGCCATCACTATCACAGAAAACACGCCTGTGTATGTGATCTATACCTCCGGATCAACTGGCAACCCGAAAGGCGTTGAAGTGGTTCACCGCGGTGAAACCAATTTGATTCACTGGTATACCCGCACCTTTGCATTTAACGCTAGCGATAAGGTCTTAATTGCATCCGCCACAGGGTTTGATCTAACGCAGAAAAACTTCTTCGCGCCGCTGATCAGCGGTGGTGAGCTGGTATTTGCTGACACAGGCTTCTTTGATGCCGACAAATTGGTTGAGCAGATCCACCAACATGGCATTACCCGTGTTAACTGCGCACCTTCGGTGCTGTATGCCTTGCTGGATAACGCACACAACAAAGACACCGCATTCCCGTTCCATGCGCTCAGCAGTTTGAAAACCGTCTTGCTCGGCGGCGAGCCAGTACGCCTTGATAAGGTTCGCCCGTGGCTTGAGGCAACAGCGTTTAACACGGAACTGGTGAACATGTATGGCCCCACAGAGGCCACAGATATCGCCAGTATCTATCGAGTGCGTTCAACTGATGATCTTAACGTTTCGGTATTGCCTATTGGCTCGGCCATCGACAATGTCACCCTGTACATTCTCGACCCAGCGTTAAACCTGCTACCGGCAGGCGTGGCTGGCGAGCTGTATATCGGTGGCATGGGCCTATCCAATGGCTATCTAAATCGCCCACAGCTCAACACAGAAAGTTTTATCGCTAACCCGTTTGGTGATGGAAAACTCTATAAAACCGGTGACTTAGTACGATATACCGATGCTGAATGCCACAATATTCAGTATATCGGTCGTACCGACCATCAGGTGAAGATTCGTGGTTTACGTATCGAGTTAGGCGAAATAGAAACCCGCTTAATGGCTCAACCCGAAATTGCTGAAGCCTTGGTGATGGCCGCAACACATCCACAAACCGGTGAAGATCACCTATGCGCCTGGGTTGTTGCCGCAGATAATCAACCACTGTCGACAGACCATTGCCGCCAAGCTTTGCACGGCCAACTGCCGGATTACATGGTGCCGAGTTTCTGGCATGTATTGAGCCAATTCCCGCTCAACGCCAACGGTAAAATCGATCGCAAAGCGCTACCGCAACCGAATTTTCATACCACAAGACAGCGCGATCTCGTAGAACCCCGCACTGCCGATGAAACAACCGTGCTGGGTATCTGGCAACGTGTGCTAGGTATCGATGAAATCTCTGTTGATGATGAATTTTTCAGCATCGGCGGCCATTCACTAAAAGCCGCTGAAGTCGTCGGTCAATTGCGTAAAAGCTTTAATATTGACCTAGCCCTGCGAGACTTATTTGAAGCCACCACCATTGTCGATCAAGCATTGTTAGTGGCACGTAAACAACAATCTGGCGTGACCATACCTGCGATCACGAAGGTCGATCGCACCGGTGTTTTGCCGCTATCGTATGCGCAACAACGGTTGTGGTTCTTGGCACAAATGGCGCCCACGTCGCCGGCTTACAACATGCCTTCGGCGTTCCGCATTCGTGGTAAGCTCAATATTCAGGCGTTAGAACAAGCACTGCAAACTATCGTTAGTCGCCATGAATCCCTACGTACCGCCTTTGTCGCTATTGATGGTGAGCCTCAACTCAGCATTCTGGCAGCCGATGCGCATTCGTTTACCCTCAAGCGTCAAGCTATCGACGAAGCTGCAATGTCGGCATTTGTGCAACAAGATGCCCTACAAGCGTTTGACCTTACACAAAGCTGCTTACTGCGTGCCACCTTGCTCGAACTCACCGGGCAAACCGACACCTATGTACTCGCTCTGAATATGCACCACATCATCTCTGATGGCTGGTCGGTTCAGGTGTTGATGCGTGAACTCGGTCAGCTCTACATGAGCTTTAACCAGGGCCTCGGCGATTTACTGCCAGCACTGGAATTGCAATACACCGACTATGCCGCTTGGCAACGCAACTGGCTTCAAGGTGATGTGTTAGACACGCAAATCAGCTTCTGGCGCAACGCACTCACCGGTGCCCCAACATTGATGCAACTGCCGCTGGATAAACCTCGTCCAGAGGTGCAGAGTTTTAACGGTGCTTTGATCAAACGCAACATTCCAGCCAGCGTTGCTCAACCGTTACGTAAGCTCAGCCAGCAACAAGGCGTCACATTGTTTATGACGTGCCTCAGCGCTTATCAACTGCTGCTGCACAAATACACGCAACAAGATGATATCTGCGTAGGCATACCGCTAGCGGGCCGAAGCATGGATGAAGTGACCCCAATGATTGGTTTCTTTATCAACGCCTTGATCATTCGCACGGATTTCTCCGCTAACCTGTCGATTAAAGAATTATTGGCACAAGTTAAAGGCACAACGCTCGCGGCTTTCGCCCACGAACATGTACCGATCGAAATGCTGCTCGGCGAACTCAACATCGACCGAAACCTCAGCTACACACCCATCGCACAATGTGCCTTCAATATGATGAGCACCAGCGATGCTGCGCTGCCTGATGGTATTAACGATTTACTGGGTGATATTGAACTGTCGCTGGTTGAAGCTGAAAATACCGTCGCTAAGTTCGACTTACAAATGAACCTGCTGGATACCCAGTCGGATCTGACGCTGAGTATGGAATACAACGTCGACATCTTTGAATCAGCCACTGTCGAAAAGTTAGTTGACCACTACCTCACGCTGCTATCAGTATTTGCCGAAAAGCTTCAGCCGCATGAGCTGAAACCAAAGCAAGAGCAAAAACTGCAACGCCTGCACGAGATCCAGCTGCAAACGCCAACGCTGCCTGAAGGTTATATCAAAACCCTACCGCTAACGGCTATGCAACGGGATATCTATCTGGCAACGCTGGCAAACCCGCAAACGCTAGAAAACAGCCTCGGCTATGCCTTCGACTTCCCAGTAGTCATCGACGAGAAGCGCTGGCAACAGGCACTTAGCGATGTTGCTGCACAATATGACGCGCTCAATGCTGATCTACTTGAAGGCAAACAAGCCTGGGAAGACATTGCCGTGCTGGGCATCCGTAAGCAGAAGCCCATCGACTTTGCCGTACTCGACTGGCAACACGACCCGGCAATGGACAGCGACATCAGCTTGCAAGCGCGCTTGCACAACCAAGTGATGAAGCCTTACAACCTACATGAAGATGCTGGTGTCAGCTATCGTCTGATCAAAGTCGCACCGGATCACTACTGGTTTACGCTGGCGTCACATCATCTATTTATGGATGGTTTTGCGGCAGTGAATCATTTCACCCAGGTATGTGCCCGCTATGAAGAGCTCGTGAAGCATTCCGATCAAGCCATACCACTGGTGCTGGATGATCATCTGGAATTCTACTGCCATACCAATCGGCAACAGTTTGACACACCGGAGACCCTACAATTCTGGCAACAGCGCTTGAAAGACTGCGTCGGTTTGCAGGCCCCCTCTGCTGTCGAAAAAGACCTTGGCGAAGTACGATTGTTGTCGCAATCAATGGACGATGACCACAGCCGTGCGGTGAAGAAATACTGCCGCCAGATGGGTATTACCCCTGCGCTTTATTTCAAGTGTTTGTATGCAGTACTGATTCAGCAATATACCCGTGCCGATGGTGATTTTGTGATCACCGAATTTAATGCCGGCCGTGAAAAACTGCATCGAGATACGATTGGCTGCTTCTACCACACACAACCTTATTGTGTGCGTGCTGAAAGCTTGAAGAGTTCTTTGCAGGAGCTGTTCAACCAAGCCAAAGTTGAGCAGAAACAAAGCCGCCAACACCTGCAACTTTCGAACTTACGTTTACGCCAAATGCTGCCCGACAGTAGCGTATACTTCTCGTACAACTATCTGATGATGCCACATCATGTCGAGATGCTAGGCGAAACTTTCCATTGCCAGCGCTACACACCTAACGCACAAAGCATGGTAGATTTTCGTGTACAGGCAGATGGCGACAAGCTGAGCTTGTGGCTAGCCTTTAATACCGCTGATTTTGACGATCTGCGCCTGCTCGAACGCGTCAAGTCGCTGTCGAATCAGCTCATTAACCAAGCTGGAGTATCACTCGAAAACACCCGCGAACTCGATCTTACCTTGGCTAAAGAAACCGGCCCGCCGCGTGGTTCGTTGGATATCGCAGCTGCGACGCTACCTGTGCATCAACTGATTGATCTGTGCAGCCGTCATAACGCCGCACGCATTGCGGTGGCCTGTGGTGAAAAACAGATGACCTATGGCGAGCTTGAGGAGAAATCTAATCGCATTGCCAACACACTGATTGCAAACGGAGTGAACAAAGGTGACCGCGTCGGTATTCTGCTCAGCCGCCGCGTTGAACTGCTGCCTACGTTGCTGGGGGCAATAAAATCTGGCGCTTGTTATATCCCGATGGATACGGCTTACCCGCAAGATCGATTGAACTACATACTGGAAGATGCCAACGCCAGTGTGGTGCTAACTGAAAACAGCCAGATCGATAAGTTATCACCCACAAGCACCGCCGTCGTATTGGATATCGATGCCCTACCGGCGTCTGCCAACACGAGTAACCCCAACGTCAGCATCACAGCTGACGATGCGATTTACATGATTTACACCTCAGGATCGACCGGCTTGCCCAAGGGCGCGCAGGTATATCATCGGGGTGAATCGAATCTGATCGATTGGTACACCCGCGAATATCGCCTGACACAGGACGATGCTGCGCTAGTTACCTCCGCAACCGGCTTCGACCTGACGCAGAAAAACTACTTTGCTCTACTAACCACCGGCGGCAAAGTAGTATTGCCAGATACCGATCACTTTGATGCTAATCGCATTATCGAGCAGGTGGCTCAACACGGCATCACCTTGATCAACTGTGCACCTTCAGCCTTTTACCCGTTGCTGGAAGACACCGCCGCCACTAACGGTATTGCCACGCTGGCACAGCATCTACGATTGGTATTGTTTGGCGGAGAACCGATTCAGTTCAAGCGCCTACGCAGCTGGATTCAACAACCGGCGTTCCACGCTGATATCATCAATATGTATGGCCCAACAGAATGCACCGATATTGCCACGGCCTACACGCTGAATACTGCAACCGCGCGCCAATGGGTAGAGCAACAACTCAACAGTGATACTGACGACAATCTTCAGATTCCGCTGGGTGATGCTTCTCAAGGTGTACACCTGTTCGTGTTAAACGAACAGAATCAACCAATGCCTGAAGGCCTCGCCGGCGAGCTGTGTATCAGCGGCCTCAGTGTGGGTGCCGGTTATTGGCATAAGCCTGAACTCACCGCCAACGCCTTCTTCGAAAATCCGTTCAGCATCAGTGAACACGACCAACGTCTGTATCGCACCGGCGACCTAGTCAAACAGATTCGTGATAACAACGGCAATGTTCAACTGATGTACATCGGCCGTAAAGATTTCCAAGTGAAACTGCGCGGCTTGCGCATTGAGCTGGGTGAAATCGAACAGGCACTGCTAAATATCAACCAAATCGACGACTGCCGTGTGCTCGTTGACGACGACCAGCTCTTGGCATTTGCTATTACCGCAAACGGCGATAGCCCAACACCGGAGTATTGGCGTGAAGCGCTGGCGGGAAAACTGCCAGAATACATGATTCCACGGGCGCTCATTCGCCTTGATGCCTGGCCACTCACACCGAACGGCAAGGTCGACCGCGTTGCTTTATTGGCACTAGAACGGCCAGGGCAAGACGTAACCTTTGTTGCCGCACGTAACGACCTAGAGCAAGATTTAACCACTCTGTGGCAAGAAGTATTGGGCGTCGGCGAAGTCGGCGTGCATGAAAACTTCTTTGAAAGCGGTGGTGATTCACTCAAAGCCGTGCGCCTGATGGCTCGCATCGAACTGCGCTTTGAAGTAAAACTGCCGGTAGCCTCGCTATTCGGTGCACAAACCATCGCCCAATTGGCCCATGTGATCGATAACCAGATCAGCGAATGGTCTCCTGTTGTACCGATTCAACCACAGGGCGGTAAAACACCGATCTTTGCAGTTCATGCACTGGGTGCCATGGTGATGAGTTATGAACCACTGGCTCGCGCACTGGGCAAAGATCAACCCTTCT
This sequence comes from BD1-7 clade bacterium, assembly GCA_902705835.1. Lineage (NCBI taxonomy): Bacteria > Pseudomonadati > Pseudomonadota > Gammaproteobacteria > Cellvibrionales > Spongiibacteraceae > BD1-7 clade bacterium. Next base: position 7,714 of record CACSIN010000006.1, on the reverse strand, counting down.
ATGGCATTCAGGCCTATGGCTTTGAAGACGAACAAACCCCATTTACCGACATCCATGAGATGGTCAACTTCTATGTCGAAGCCATCAAAAAGCAACAGCCAGAAGGCCCCTATCAGCTGATCGGCCACAGCTTTGGGGGTTTAATTGCTATCGAAATCGCGCATAAGCTGCGCGCCGGTGGCGATGAAATCCGTTATCTCGGATTGTTGGATACCCATATGCCTATTCGCTACATGAACATCCCACTCGATGACGCCTATATCCTCAAAACCTTTGCCGAACATAACTTTGGTGTGGTGGATATTCCGCTCAAGGCACTGCGGGTGATGAAACCTGACGATATGATCAAGCGTGTAACAGAACGCTTTAATGGTGTGGTTTCAGAAGAGTTTATTCGCCGGGCGATAGCCGTTATTCGTGGCTTCCAACGAATGATGATGAACTACAAACCACGACAGATTGCGCTCGCGATAGACCTCTATCGTCCAGAGATACGCGATCAAACGCTGGCGCATAAAATGCGTAAGCTTATACGCCGCGACAAAGCCGATTATCTGGGTTGGGAGAAAATAACTACCGACATTGAGCTCATCGAAGTTGGCGGCGATCACTTTACGATGCTGGCAGGTGACCATGTTGATGAATTGGTCACGGCAATGAAAGATCGACTTTAGTCACATCAACATGCGCAATGGTTGAACCTTTAAACCATTGCGCATGTTGTGTTTCAGTAGCTGCTATCTAGCGACTTTGACGGAAAGGCCAAGGAAAGCTGAAAGAACTCGACGCGACCTAAAGCGAATAGCTTTGATAGCGCGACAATATCTCCGTGTGCTGCGGGCGCACCATTAACTCACCACTGACATCCACAACCGGCAAGTCGTAACGATGCGTGGCGATGCCCGATGCTTTCATGACGGTATGTAGCCGGTCTGCAACTGGTGCGTCATCCACCACGAAATAACGGTGTTTGACGCCAGCGTCCGACAATTGCTCAAGGGTTTTACGGGTATGGGCACAGGTATCACGTCCATATACATTCACGTAAGATTCCTCTGCTGTCAGGGGAGCGCTATTGTTGAGAAGATGGCCGTATTGATGCCATGTTTGATATAAACCAATACTGATGACAGCCAAAAGTGCGATTCTCTTAATCATTCCATTCGTACTCATATCGCGTGTTTTTGTTATAGCCAGTGCGGTGTCATTTAACGCAACGATTCATTGCAATCTATTGCGACAACCTGACGTAACTGGCCACAGGCATTTCAGCGGGATTATGCGCATAAATGTCAGCGCTTACTACTACCACCCAGCCAATGAATTGGCATTTTATCGACCTTCGCTGAAACACCGCCCTAGCGCTATCTATACTTCCGATCAATACAGCCAATCAATAATGTTAGATCTGCAGCGCCGTGATCGACTTCAAAAATACCCAACAACGTAATCAAATTTCGCACAAACCTCTACTTATAAAGGATGCGAGTCACGGAACGAAGATGAAATTAAAGCCGGATCAAACCTTCATTATTCTCAGTTTTTTCAGCTGTTTTTCGTCGCTGCTATTTTGGCTTATAAAAAACACGTAGTTTCATAGGCAATTACGCAGGTCGCAATCTCATGATAGCCAGTTATCCGTCATTACCCGAAAGCCCTGTACTTGCCCAATAGCGGCGGTAAGCTTGGTATTTGTATATGTCGGCCGCTAACGTACACGCGGCGTGAAAGGTGTTGTTAAACCCCGTGAACCCGCCTACACCGTTAATTGACGTCGAGAATGCCGCCAGTTGCTTGAATCGGCGTCGGATCCGTACCGCGCGTTACCCAAAACGCGATGGCCTTATTATCAGCGGCATCTTTCATCGTGGTTAAATCCCCCTGCCATAGGTATTTACCATTGATAGGCGAGCGTTTTAACGGCGCAAACATCTTGTAGTCCAATACCACAAAATCATGTTTCAATTTCTTGCCTGCGTTCTCTCCGCGTTTCACGTCTGAGACGATATCTTGGCCCATAACCGCAACATAGAGGCGATAGTCATCGGCTTTAGTATCTTGCGGAACAAAATCCACCTTAAAGCGGCCACTATCCGTTGTCGCGGTGAGTACACCGACGGTTTTTTCAGATACCGGTAGTGCTTCACGTTGAAACCAACCACGCCATTCTCGACCATTCACAATAAACTCCGGTGTATAAACCGAGCGACTGTGCCCTAACTGTTTGTAGTATTGCTGACGCTTATCGTAACGTGATTGGGAGAAGTCATCAGGCCAACCTAAGTAATTCCAATACGTGACGTGCCAAGCAACCGGAACCACTTTCTTCCAGAGCTCAGGGTTATCCTTCCAGCGGCTCAACCATGCTTCAGCCGGCGGACAACTACTGCAACCTTGAGATGTATACAGTTCTACCAGCTCGGCTTGAGACGCCTCACTGGTAAATGTTTCAGCATGTAATTGCAGGCTCAATGGCAATGCAGCAGCCATCAACATCGATAGTGGCAGGCGACGTAGCGTTCGACTCAGAAATTCCATCATCACACCTAGTGAATAAAGATTGATCAATTAAACGAATAAGCTGAAATGCCGTGTTGTACCTTGGTGTGAAACCCGCACAAATACACAAACCGTTACTCGAATGAATAGTCTGGCCGATAAACGGCAAAGAGTTATCCCGCTGTTACTATAAATTCGTCACAGCAGAATCACATAGGGCTGAAAAACCAGGAAGTTGCGCTAAAACACGGGCGTGAATAGCGCAGAAGAAATCATCAACGACTGGTGCGAGCGGCACATTCAGTCAAGGAAGTATCGGCAGATGACAGGCAGCGGTAGAGGGTAAGACTTGCCGGTGTTGTCGCCGCTAAACAATCCTTCACGGTGATATCGTTACGCATCCGCTTGGCTGTTTCCTCGGCTTCCTGAAGTCGCTCTTTAGGCATCAAGCCTTGCTCCACATTAACACGGCCGGCTTCCACCATCTGTTGTAAATCGGCATAAGCATGTTCAACGGCAAGATAGCATTGCTCTTGGCTCAATGCTGGGCGGGCAGGCGGTTTGGTCGCAGCGCGTGGTGTCTTGGGGATTCCCATGCTTGCACCCAGCTTCTGCATAATCAGACTACGAGCACCGTCTTGGACTTCCATAACGCCACCGGCGAAACGCAAGATTTGTACCGAGTTACCATTAACAGACAAGGTATTGCCATTAAGTTGATAAGCGTTAGTTTCCAACGACTGCCCACTTTGCGCCTGCGTTAGCTCGGAGCCACTGAACGACCAGTAACCCAGGTCGGCACGATAACGACCATCGACCGCTTTAACTAACCACTTGCCCTGCAAAGCCGTTGTGTTTTGTTGCGCGGTAGCGGCATGTGACGCTAACACTGCGGTCAAAACCAACACGGCAGGTGATAGCGAACTGATACAAACACGCATGGCACGTACAAGGTATCCCATTGCTCATATTACCCCTGATTTTTTTATAATCGGCTAACAATGACAGCAGATTATGGGTTTGTCCAGCTAGGCCCCAGCATCTTTTGCCGTTCCGCTTTATCCATCATAATAAAGCGGAAAAACATCACACTTAGGCGTCACCCACGCGCATCTAAGAACAAAAACTACGCGATCATCCGTATCGCATTTACCCGTGGAACTCGACCTCATTTCCCGGCAAAAATCGGTAGCCTCGGGCAATTAAGCTCTTTTGATTCCAAGGCTCAAAATTTTTCTCAGGCAACAAGCGTTTTACGTTTGATGTTAATTGGTGCCGACTAATTGATGCGGGTTTGTAATGACCTGAGCCATTCGTCCATCTGACAAGTTTGTTTTTTTCAAAAATGATTTCACCAGCATATATCACCGGAGAGGGAACCATCTTCTTCCGTTTTTTAGGTATCGGTGGCGGTGCTGACGCTGACGCTGACGCCAATATATCGGTTTGAGCGACGGAATGAGGTGGCCGATAAGATATGGACGAGTGCCCATGAACGCCAATATTGTTTGTCAATCCGGGCGCATCAGCGTAGAAATCATTGCCAAAGGGAACACCACAGACAACTTGGCACGGGTTATCGCAACGTACAACAAACAAAACAATGCCATTTAGCGTCTTTTCTCTGAGGGTTTGTGCAATCGACACACTAAAGTGTTGCCCATCAAATGGCAGCGCCAAATAGTCCTCTCCGGATTTTTCCAAAACGAACAGATGTTCCATTCGAGGTATGACTTGTTGGGATACGATAGACGGTGGTATCTCCGCAACTTGCGCATGTTGATTTACGAGGTGATCACCTACTTTTTTATAATCTATATCCGGATTTCCTGGCATCATTGAATCCCTCTTACATCCGCAAAACAGGTCAAGTGAAGTATAGAAACTGGCATTAAGACACTTAAAATTTGAGACCATTCAGCCCTCAATGTGATCTATGTTGTTTCTTCAATCTGCAGCACACTTATCACACCTCATTGGCGCACCGCCTCGCCACACGATGCTATCTTTTCAGCCTTCTGTCGGATGAAACCCTGCACCATCACTACAAATGATGTAGGGAATTTCTACACAGGAGTAAAACTAATCTTCGATCTAACAACGTTCCAAACCGATCAAACTGATCGCACCGTTCGATTTGTTGTCAGACAAATACAAAGACCACTGGACAGCCCATGCTGAAACCCCGCGCAGCCATTCCCTTGTTATGCATCCCCTTAGGGTTGGTTGGTTTGATAGATGCCGCTTTTGCCGTGCTGTCTATTACCGTCTTTAGTGATCATCAAGAGCTGAAATTTTTCCTACCTGCGATCAGTATGCTGCTGCCGGCTATGGTCGCGTTGCCCGCGCTGGGCCGTCTCAACTACGATCGCATCAGTTATCGTGAAGCCTTGTTATTCTCAACAATGAGCTGGTTAATTGTTGGGTTGTTAGCTGCCATCCCGATCATGACCATTACCCATATCTCGTTCACTGATGCCGTATTTGAATCCGTCAGTGCGATCACCACAACCGGTGCGACCGTGCTTACCGGGCTCGACCAAATGCCGCATTCGTTTCTACTCTATCGACAATTCCTTCAATGGTTGGGCGGTTTGGGGATCGTTATCTTTGTGGTTTCTGTACTGCCGATGCTGAATGCTGGCGGAATGCGTCTGCTAAAAGCCGAAACACCCGGGCCAGTTAAAGGCGAAAAATTAACGCCGCGCCTGGTGAATACTACCCACTATATCTGGGTCGTATACGTCGTGATTACGCTGCTATGCGCATTAGCGTATTGGTTTGCCGGCATGACGCCCTATGATGCGATCGCTCACAGTTTATCAACGGTATCTACAGGTGGGTTTTCAACCCATGATGCCAGCCTTGGGTATTTTCACAGCCCAGCGATTTTAACCGTCGCCGATGTATTTATGTTGATTGGTGCCATCAGCTTTACATTGCATTTTCGGGCCATGCACAAACGTAATATTGGCCTGTACTGGCAAGATGAAGAAACCCGCTGGTTTTTGGTGATGGTGGTGATTTTTTCATTGGTTGCCAGTATGCCGCTCATTGCTAGCCACTCAAAATCGGAGGCGTTGCATGAATTATCAATGGCAACGTTCCACCTAATCTCGTTTATGACCAGTACCGGCTTTGGTGCCACTGATTTTCAGGTTTGGCCATCAATGACCATATTCTTGCTGATTCTGGCGGGGTACTTAGGGGGCTGCGCAGGCTCAACCGCCGGTGGCAACAAAATCATACGATTCTTGCTAATGTGCAAGATGTTTTCACAGGAGCATCGACGTTTAATTCACCCTAAGGGCGTGTTCCCGATCAAATATCAAAAATATGTGGTGGGTGATGATGTACTCAACGCTACGGCGGCTTTTATCACCTTTAGCATTGTCAGTACGCTGGTACTTACCATGTTGGTTTGTGCCACGGGGCTCGACGTGTGGTCATCATTCACGGCAGTCGCCGCGTGCTTAAATGTTATCGGTCCGGCTTTTGGTGAGTTGGGTTCCAATTTTCAGCCGGTAAGCCCTGTAGGAACGTGGATTCTGTCAGGCACTATGTTGTTGGGCCGGCTCGAGTACTTTACCGTGCTGGCTCTGTTCTTGCCGGCATTCTGGCGTGAGTTTTGAAACACACCAGAATGCACAACGACGGACTGACAAATGCTTTTACTTACTTCGCCTCAAAATCATCATCACGCAGCAGCGCTTTGCCGTCGGCCTGAAGCACCCATAATTCGCGGTGGATAACGCCTTGTGCGTTATTCATACGCCAGCCAGACGTCAGCAACACACTGGTATCGTCAACAATCTCGAAGTTCGGATCAATATACTCAACATCGCTAAACCCATCAGCGATCAGTTTCTCCCAAAATCCGCGAATCTCGTCAGTGCCAGTAAAGGTGCCAAATGGGCGTGCGTGCATCACCGCATCGGTTTCATATTGACCTGCGCAGCTGGTGGCATCACCGCTGTTAAATGCATTCTTCCAGGTTTCGCTGGCAAGTTTTACGGCATCAAGAAGTTGTTGTTGTGAAGCCATTGAGGTTCCTCATGGGTAGTTATATCAGTGGTTGTTATATTGGTAACTGCACAAATTGAGTGTGTCGTTGAATGACACAACTCAAGTCATTGAGGAAACAATAACCGAGCAAGAGCATTCAAAAAACCATACAATCAAATAATCTTTGTTTAATTTTTGCGAACAATCTTCCTTATGAAAGATTATCTCCGTCATATGATGCTTTTCAGGGTATTGGTTGAAAGCGGCTCTCTCACAGCCGCCGCAGAGCAGCTCTCGTTATCAAAATCTGTGCTCAGCCAGCACCTGAAAGCACTCGAGGTTGGCCTCGGTGTAGAGCTACTGCACCGCACGACCCGACGTCAGTCGTTAACGCCGGCCGGGCGGGATTTTTATCAAGCCTGCTGCGATATAGAGTTCAAGGCGTCACAAGCATGGCAACAAGCCCAAGCATCACAAGATCATCTCAGTGGCAGTATTCGTATTACTGCGCCACATGCGTTGATGAATCCGATTGTGGCCCCAGCCATGATCGAACTGACAAAAAATAACCTGGATATCGTCCCTGAGTTAATCGCTGAAGATCGTCAGGTAGATTTGATAGCGGCAAATATTGACTTAGCCATCCGTGTAGGCCGAATGCCAGACAGCAATCTGAAGCAACGCAAAATCGGGGAATTTAACGAAACACTGGTTACTAGCAGCACGATCAACAAAGAATTAGATGTAACGAATGCGTCGGATATGCGATATATCGCCAACGAATGGGAAGCCCCTAATGTTCACCACACGCTACATCACCGTGATGGCCGACAAAAAACTTGGCGTTTTAAGCGAACGATCAAAGCCAACAATATTGAAACCGTTATGTTGATGGTCAAACAAGGGCTGGGAACCGCCTGCGTGCCAGAATTCCTATGTGGGCCGAATTCCGGGCTAACGGCGTTAGTCGAAGGGTTTCGAAAAATCGATGTTTCTGTTTACGCCGTGCACGCCTATCAAAGCGGAAGAGCACCTGCGTTAGTGGATGCAGCGATAGAAATCATCAGCAGCAATATGCAGCAAATAAACTCAGCATTGCCTGATGATGTTGGTTAAATCAGAACCTGATTACCCATAAAACCCAGCCAGCTTTTTGATGTCTATAACAATACCCTTGCTATAAAGAGGTATTCGTCATGGCCAAGAACAA